>CAZXVQ010000024.1:0-11574 GCA_964644295.1 uncultured Clostridium sp. | reverse complement strand
TCCAGAAGTTCAGAAGTCATGATTAGATATAGAGAAAAACATTTGGAAGAAGAAAGGTAAATTTTCTGGGGTTTGTCAACAGTCTGAGCGTTTTATAGCTTAAAACGCTTTTTTTTACTGCATATATTTAAGAAACATTGCAAGCTCCTCTAAAGCTCTGCAACCATACTCTAGTTGATCATCTGTATATGTTTCTAAAATTGTCTTAATATTATCAGGCAAATTACAATCTCGACCAAACAAAATATAATCAGCTGATTTACCGGATAATTTACAAAGAATATTAAGTTTATCTGGAGATAAACTACCTTTTCCACGTTCTACCATTCCAAGATATTGACCAGTTACTCCTAAAATTTTAGAAAGACTTTCTTTAGACATTCCCATAGACTCACGAAGGTCCTTAATTCTAGCGCCAATTTCAATTTTCGACATATATTATTCCTTTCAGCTTACAATTTCTACAACATTAATTGAATTCTAAAGTAAATGTTTGAAATGAAAGCGATAAAAAGTAGATGAAAAATATGGAAATATATGATAATTTATGATAAGATATGAGATATACGAATAAAAGCAATAGAAAATGGAGAAGATTTGTATGAAAATTTTGTTAATAGAAGATGATGTAAATGAATGGACCAAATTTGAAGATGTAATAAAACACAAAGATGGTGTAGAATTAATAGCAAAAACAAAGTCTTCGTCTAAAGGGCTACAATATGTGAAAGACCTTGTGCCTGATGTGGTTGTTCTAGATTTAGAGCTAAATTCTGGTGAAGGGAGCGGATTTGAATTTTTGAATGAAGTAAGAAAGTCAAAATTTGCGGTTACACCTAAAATTATTGTTACTACAAATGTTTATTCAGATTCAGTATATGATTATTTGCATGAAAATAAAGTGGATTTTATCTTTTATAAAAAGCAAGAGGGATATTCTGTTGAAAATGTAATAAGCACAATATTATTATTACAAGGATTTAACAACACTTGCAGCAGTGAACATGAAGATAATCAAAATGCTGAGAAAGATATGCACACCATATCGGACAAAATTGATATGGAATTAAATTTGATTGGAATTGGCACTCACTTGCAAGGAAGAAAATATTTGCATGATTCAATTTTGTATATTTTGGAAAATGGCAATGATAATAATAAAATTTCGGTAAATCAATATTTGGTAGGAAAATATAAGAGACCTGCTAGTACAATAAACAGAGCCATGCAAAATGCTATAATTCATGCTTGGAGAATTTCATCAATAGATGACTTGGAAAAATATTATACAGCAAAAATAAATTATGAAACAGGAATCCCAACTCCGGTTGAATTTATATATCATTACGTAGATAAAATA
This sequence comes from uncultured Clostridium sp., assembly GCA_964644295.1. Taxonomy (GTDB): domain Bacteria; phylum Bacillota; class Clostridia; order TANB77; family CAG-508; genus CAG-245. The sequence continues at coordinate 10,214 of CAZXVQ010000024.1, read as the reverse complement.
AAAAAGACATTGTGAAATCATAAAAAATGAGCAAAATTCATAAAAGACCACAAATATTAGCCACCAAAAACCACCTAAACCTAACGGATTGGGTGGTATCTTTTTATTATAAGAAAAAATAAAAAGATAGGTGGTGAAAAGTATGGATTTTTGGGATTGGTTGGCTCGTTGGCTAGGCTGGTAGTTAAATGCCCTGGAAAATGGCGGATGCACGATTGTCTATTAAGAAATTAAATTATTGCATTTCTAGATACATTTTTATAATAAAATTTCAACAACATAAATAGACTATAATGATGAAAATTATCATAAAACAACTAAAAGGAAAGTAATGTATATTGATTACTTTCCTTTTATAATATATAATAATGGTATCAAATAAAGAGGTTTAATGGTGATGAATGTAATTTTGGTATCAAATACAATTAGATTGTTTTTTATAATTTTATATACATATCAAATATACATCAAAATAATTGCATATAACTTTACACTGAAAAAAAGTATAATAGTAATAACAACAGCAGCGGTGTTAAGTTTAATTTATATACCTGTTAAGGAATATTTTGATGAGACAATCGGAAATATCCTTATATATTTTATTTTACTATGGTTAATAGGAAAATTAGAAAAAGTCGACTTCGGATATTCAGCAATGATTATGTTAATTGCCTCAGCACTAAGTGGATTGGCCTATGTTATTGCTGTGGCTATAACATATTGTATTGCCAATAAAATTGCAAACGATGTAATTTTAATATTATTAATTGTGGCAATTCAAGAAGTAATTATTAAAATCTTTTTTTCAATAAAGAGATTTAAAAACGGATTTTCATTTCTTGAACATAGGAATAATCATTATATAGATATGATAATGATTAATATAAGTGTAATATTGATATTTATATATAGTTTATTTGGAACTGGGAATAGAGAAATAATTAAGCACATCTTCATTCCATTTATTATGTTAGCCATCATCATGATTATTATGATTCAAAAAACTCTTACCATGTACTATAAGCAAAGACTGCTACAGAAAACTATAGAAGAGTACAAAACAGATATTGCAGAAAAAGATGAACAAATAAAAAGTTTGTCTGAAGAAAAATTTAAGATTAGTAAATTAAATCACGAATTTTATAATAGGCAACATGCAATGGAGTTAAAAGTAGAGGAATTTATAAGTAATGCAAATCTAAACACAGAAGTTGCAAATGAGTTATCTGTAAAAGATAAAATAAATACGCTTTCAAAGGAATACTCTGCAAAGCTAAAGGAAATAAAGAATTTGGATAAATTGCCGTCATCAGAAGTAGAAGAAATAGACGATATGTTTAGGTATATGCAAACTGAATGTGAGAAAAATGATATAGATTTTAAATTGCAAGTTAGTGGAAATATTGTGCATATGACAAATAAGATTATTCCTTCGAATAAACTGGCAACTTTAATAGGCGACCACATAAGAGATTCAATAATTGCGATAAATAGTGGAAACAATAATTTTAGAAGTATACTTGCAATTTTAGGAATTAAAGACAATTGTTACGAGTTTTGTGTTTATGACACTGGCATTGAATTTGATATACATACATTGCTTAAATTGGGAGTAGAGCCAGTAACAACGCATAAAGATAGCGGTGGCACTGGAATAGGATTTATGACTACATTTGAAACTTTAAAGCAGACAAATGCCAGTTTAATAATAGAAGAGAAGAATGAGGCAAAAGAAAATAATTATACCAAGGCTGTGATTATTAGATTTGATAATAAAAACGAATATAGAATTTGTTCATATCGTGCAGACAAAATAAAAGAAGAAGATAAATCAGGAAGAATAATAATTAAAAATATTTAGTATTAAAAAGTTTAGGAAAGAGCATTTATGCCAAAAATAATTCTTAGGCTTTTTTTGTTTTGGGAAAAATTATATTACATTTATAAAAAGTATTGACATTGATTATCCTATAGCATATAATGAACATATGAACAATTATTCAAATGAAAACGAGTGTACAAAGTTGCAAATAAATATAATTTGAAAGGAGTCTAAAGTAAGCATTATTGCTTGCCTAAAATAAAAATATGGAAGAAAATAATGAACAAATAAGTATAGATGTAGAAAAGGTATACAAAGTAAAAAATAAAATTCCGGAGGATGAACTTTTATTTGACATTGCAGAAAACTTTAAGGTTTTTGGAGATTATACAAGAATGAAAATAATTGCAGCACTTTTAGAGGATGAACTAAATGTATCAGAAATAGCTACAATAACAGGGTCAACATCATCTGCAATTTCACATCAATTAAGAATATTGAAGCAGGCAAAATTAGTAAAGGGAAGAAAAGACGGCAAGGCAGTTTTTTATAGTTTAGATGACGAACATGTAAGAACAATTTATGAAATTGGGAAAGAACATATAGAAGAAATTTAAGACATAAAAAATCAGAAGGGAATTTATTAAATTATGAAAAAATGCGAATATAAAATAGTCGGTTTAGATTGTGCAGATTGTGCAAATAAAATTCAAAAAGAGCTGAGTAAAAGCAACAAACTAAAAAATGTCTCTGTAAGCTTTGCAAAACAAAAGCTTTCTTATGAAACAGATACAATTACAAAGGAAGAAATAGAAAAAATGGTAAAGGCAGTAGAGCCAGAAACTGAACTTATTGATTATGCTTCTCTTGATATTAAAAACGAATTAAGACAAAAGCAAAATAATAAAAAATTTATTTTACATGTATTAAGATTAGTTGCAGGTTTTTTAACAGCAATGATTGGAATTGGCCTGCAAAAATTAGGCTATGTGGAAATTGCGACTGTACTTATAGTTTTGGGTTATGCAGTATTGTTATATAGAACAATAAAAAATGCAGTAAAGTTGTTGTTTCAAAGCAGGACCATAAATGAAAACTTGCTTATAACTGTATCGTGCATTGGGGCGTATTTTGTAGGAAAACAAACAGAAGGAATTATGGTTATTACATTATACGAAATAGGGAAAATTCTAGAAGAAAAAGCCGTAAATAAAACTAGAAAATCAATTTCAGATTTAATGGACATAAAGCCAGAGTATGCAAATTTAAAAAAAGGAAATAAAATAAGTAAAGTTAGTCCATCTGAAGTAAATGTAGGAGATATTGTAATTGTAAAACAGGGAGAGAAAGTTCCGCTAGATAGTATAGTAATAAAGGGAAGTGCCAGCCTAAATACAGCGTCACTTACAGGTGAGGCAAAGCCACAATATGTAACAGAAAACGAAAATGTGTTATCTGGAAGTATTGTTTTAGAGGGAATGTTAGAAATAAAAGTAACACGAAACTACGAAAATAGTACGGTAAGCAGAATACTGGAGCTAGTAGAAAACGCTACAGACAAGAAAGCAAAAACAGAAACATTTGTAAACAAGGCAGCAAAAATATATACGCCAATTGTTTTAGTAATGGCATTGTTGCTTGCAATATTTTTGCCAGTTGTATCTAATATAACATATTTTTCGGAAAATGGTAGCATTTACAGAGCACTAATATTTTTAGTAATATCGTGCCCATGTGCAATTGCAATATCTGTTCCACTATGCTACTTTTCAGGGATAGGCAGGTCATCTAGAGAAGGAATATTAATAAAGGGTAGTGATTACTTAGACGGATTAAAAGATGTAAAAGAAGTTATATTTGATAAAACTGGAACTTTAACAACTGGGGAATTTGCAATAGAAAAAATAGAAACATACAATGAAGAATTTTCGCAAAATAAGGTGCTGGAATATGCTGCACTAGGAGAAAAATATTCAAATCATCCAATTGCAAAATCCATAGTAGAAAGCTACGAAAATAATGAAGAAACTAAAGTAGACGAATACGAAGAAATTGCAGGCAAAGGTATAAAATATAAAATAGATGGAAATTATGTATTGGTTGGAAATTGCGACTTAGTTGGGAAAAGTGCAGAAACTGTGGATAGTACTAAGGTATATGTTAAATTTAACGAAAATATAATAGGTGCAATATGTTTAACAGATAAAGTAAAACCAGGTGCAAAAGAGGCAATTGCCGGGTTGAAGAAAAGAAATATTGTTACTAAAATATTTACAGGAGACAATAAAGAAGCGGCCACAAAGGTTGCTAAAGAATTGGAAGTAGAAGATGTAAAATTTGGAATGCTTCCAAATGACAAATACACAGAACTAGAAAAGGAACTGGACAAATACAAAAATACAAAATACAAAGTGGCATTTGTAGGAGATGGAATAAATGATTCGCCAGTTTTAGCAAGAAGTGATATAGGAGTATCTATGGGCGGAATGGGCGCAGAATCTAGCATAGAAGCATCTGACGTAGTAATAATGACAGATAAGCTAGATAAAATAAATACTGCAATAGACATATCTAAAAAGACAAATGAAATAATAAAACAAAACCTATGCTTTTCGATTGTGGTAAAATTGCTTGTGCTAGTATTGAGCGCTTTTGGAGTTGCAACCATGTGGGAAGCGGTATTTGCAGATGTAGGTGCTACTCTAATTACAGTAGTAAACTCAATACGAATTGGAAAAAAATAAATTGTAATACAAAATAAAGGGAAATTTAAAAATCCCCCTTTATTTTTTTGCCCGTATTGTATATAATATTTAAAGTAAAGAAAATAGGGGGCAAGTAAAATGAATTTACCAAACAAATTAACATTAATCAGAATAATTTTAGTACCAGTAATGGTAATAGTATCTTTTTTTGATATTCCAGGCAGCTTTTTAGGAATACCAACAACAATGTGGATATTGAATCTAATATTTATAATTGCATCAATAACAGATAAATTAGATGGATATCTTGCAAGAAAAAATAACCAAGTAACAAACTTTGGAAAATTCTTAGATCCAATTGCAGACAAAATATTGGTTGTTGCTGCCATGCTAATACTAGTAGAAATGGGAAGACTTCCTGCATGGATTCCAATAATAGTAATTTTCCGTGAATTTGCTGTATCTGGCTATAGGCTGGTAGCTGTGCAAAGTAGTGGAAATGTAATTGCAGCAAGTATTTGGGGCAAGCTAAAAACTGCAACACAAATGCTAGGTATTATATGTATGTTTTTAACAAATCATCCTTATTTTGCTTTTGTTTTAAGGACAAGTACAGAGGAGGCAATGGCAGAGAATAGTGCACTTGTATATATGAGTACACCGGATTTTGTAATGAACATACTTGCAAGCGTGCTAATTACAATTTCTGTAATTGCAACAGTATTTTCGGGATATCAATACCTAAAAGGTGGCAAGGATTTATTAAAAAATTGCTAATAACTAAAAGATGAAAAAATGTGTATAATATATGTAAATTTTTATTGCAGGTGGTAAAGTGATGGAAGAAAGTTTAGAAAAAGCTAAAGCGGAAATAAAGGATTTGCGTGAAAAGTTAGAGTATTATGCGAATTTATATTATGATATGGACGCTCCAGCAATTACAGACTACGAATATGATATGATGATGAATAGATTAAAGACTTTGGAAAAAGAATTTCCAGAGCTTATTACAAGTGACTCATTAACTCAAAAGGTTGGAGGACATGTAAAAGAAGGCTTTAGCCAGGTAACCCATGAAGTGCCTCTTCAAAGCCTGCAAGATATTTTTTCTTTCGACGAACTTATGGAATTTGATGAACGAGTAAGAAAAGTAGCTTTGGCAAATAACGAAGAATTAAAATATGTTGTAGAAACAAAAATAGATGGACTTTCAACAGCACTTAAGTACGAAAACGGTGTATTTGTTCAAGGTGCAACAAGAGGTAATGGCCTAATTGGAGAAGATGTTACAGATAATTTAAAAACGATAAAACATATTCCAAAACAGCTAAAAGAAGCAATAGATATAACTGTACGTGGCGAAGTTTTTATTGGAACTAAGGAGTTTCAAAAAATGAATGAGGAACGAGAAATTTTAGAAGAGCCATTATTTGCAAACGCAAGAAATGCAGCAGCAGGCTCGCTTCGTCAATTAGATTCTAAAATAACAGCTACAAGACCGCTAGACATTTTTATATTCAATGTGCAAAAGTATGACAGCCAAACCTTTGATGCAGAAAATTCACATTTTGTAGAACTGGAAAAGATGGCAAAATTAGGCTTTAATGTTGTCCCTGTAAGAACACTTTGCACTACAATAGAAGAGGCAACACAAGAAATAGAAAAAATAGGTCAAATGAGGGAAGATTTATCATTTGGAATAGATGGAGCGGTTGTAAAAGTAGATAACTTGCGCCTAAGGGAAATTTTAGGAACAACCTATAAAGTTCCAAAGTGGGCAGTTGCCTATAAATATCCGCCAGAAAAAAAAGAAACCAAACTTTTAGACATAGTATGCCAAGTTGGAAGAACAGGAGCGATTACTCCAACTGCAATACTAGAACCAGTAAAGGTCGCAGGCTCAACAATATCTAAAACAACACTTCATAATGAGGACTTTATAAGAGAAAAAGACCTAAAAATAGGAGATACAGTTGTAATTCAAAAACAGGGAGATGTAATTCCAGAGGTTGTTGATGTAAAAAAGGAAAAAAGAACAGGAGAAGAAGTAGATTTTGTAATGCCAACAGTTTGCCCAGTTTGCGGAGCACCAGTTGTAAAAGAAGAGGGGGAAGTTGTTGCTCGCTGTATAGGAATAGAATGTAGTGCAAAAACCCTAAGAAATATAGCACATTTTGTTTCAAAAGTGGGAATGGATATAGATGGCCTTGGTATAAAAATAATAGAACAATTAGTAGAAAAAGGCTTAATAAAAAATATAGCAGACCTTTACACATTAACAGTAGATGATGTAGCCTCTCTTAAAAAGAATGGACAAAAATTTGCTCAAAATACAATTAACGCAATAAATGCCAGCAAAAATAACGACTTGTATAAACTAATTACAGCACTTGGAATAAGACATATTGGAACAAAATCTGCCAAAGGACTTGCAAAAAAATATCAATCAATAGATAAAATTGCTGAGGCAAGTGTAGAAGAGCTTAGCATGATTGAGGACGTAGGACAAATTACAGCCAAAAGTGTATATGAATTTTTTAGACAGGAACAAACTATAGATTTAATAAACAAACTAAAAAAGGCAGGAGTAAACATGGAGGCTGCTAAAACACAAGATTCAGACGAAAGATTTTATGGTAAAATCTTCGTGCTTACTGGAAGTTTAGAAAATTACACAAGAGACCAAGCCTCAGAAATAATAGAAGGCTTTGGAGGAAAAGTATCTGGCTCTGTATCTAAAAAAACAAGTTATGTGTTAGCTGGAGAAGAGGCAGGCTCAAAGCTTACAAAGGCACAAAAATTAGGCATTCAAATAATATCAGAGCAGGAATTTAATGAAATGATCCGTTAGCAAATTTTAATAAAATATGTCAAAAGAAAGGATTAAGCCTAAAATGGATGGAAAATATACTTTTAAAAGAATGGATAATGAATTGGATAATGGATATATAATTTTCTATACTTATGTACGTAATAGATATCAGTTGTTTAAAACAGCCGAAAATTGCTATACGCAACAATTATTAACAGAAAACCCTAAAAATCCTTTACCACGATTGTCTATAATTACACACAAAAGATTAAAAGAAATATTTCCATTTATGGAAAATATTGAATATAAAGCATCCAAAATAGATTAAATTAGGAGGAGCCAAGTGTACACACTAGAGGAGGTTATACAACATAGAGACAATAGAGAATATGTAGAAAAAGCAGTACAAGAAGACGGAATGTTACTAGATGGTGCATCAGACGAGCTTAAAGACGATAAAAACGTAGTTATGAAGGCTGTAACAAAAGACGGAGGAGCTTTAGAATTTGCATCTACAAGGCTAAAAAATGATAAAGAAATTTTAATGCAGGCGGTAGAAACAAAAGGCTGGGTACTATGTTACGCAAGTGACAAACTTAAGGCAGACAAAGAACTTGCATTAAAGGCTGTAAAAAAAGATGGACAGGTGCTTTATTATGTAAGCAAGGCACTACGAGATGATTATGATGTAGTACTTGAGGCTGTAAGGAATAAAGGCATAATAGTAAAATATGCAAGCAAAAGGTTAAGGGCTGATAAAACAATTGCAATAGAAGCGGTAAAGCAGGATAAAACTGCATTTGATTTTATTGTGCCAGAATTAAGAGATGATGCAGACATACAGAATATAATGAATCCGCAGGCAGAATAGAGAATTTAAAATATTGAAAAATAAATATTCTTAGGCTATAATATACAAGAAAAAATAGCAAATTATGAAAAGGTTTTTTTAAAATGGCTTTTGATGGAATTGTGGCAAATGCAGTTGTTTCAGAACTGAAAGACTGCATAATAAACGGAAAAATAAACAAAATATTTGAGCCTAATAAAAACGAGGTTTTATTAGGGATTTATAATCATGGAAAAAATTATGCCTTAAGTATATCAATAGATGCTGTAAATTATAGAATAAGCTTAACCACAAACACAAAACCAAATCCGCAAAATGTACTAAACTTTTGCATGGTGCTAAGAAAACATCTTATTGGTGGAGTTATTAAAAATATTTACACAAAGGGATTAGAGAGAGTTATTTACACAGATATAGACTGCCACAACGAGCTTAATGATTTGGTTACAAAAACCCTAGTTATTGAGCTTATGGGTAAGCATAGCAATATAATCCTTTTAGGCAAAAACAATATTGTAATAGATAGCCTAAGGCATTTGAATAAATTTGATAATTCTACAAGAGATGTATTTCCCGGGAACAAATATGTAGAGATTAGTAGTAATAAATTAGACTTTGAAAAAGTGCAAAATTTTGAGCAGTTTTACAAAATATTTGTAAGCTTCAAAGAAGAGCCAATTTCTAAAATTTTGGCAAACACATATAATGGAATGGGACAAGCCAATATTGCATATTTGCTAGAAGAATTAGGCTTAGACGAAACATCAAAAAATGTAGAAACCTTGCAAAAAATATATAATTCTCTAAAACAAATTTTAGAGAATATACAATGCTATAATTGTAACACAAATAAAAAAGTATCTTTAAAAGAACACACAAAAAACAAAAAAGACTATTACTTAACGCTTTTACAATCAAGTGAAAATCTGGCTATAAACTTTTTTATAGATGATTTTTACTATGACAAAGAAACCAAAGAGCAGTTTAAAACATATAGAGATAATGTTTTAAAGCTTGTACTAAATCAAGTAAAAAAAATAAAAGAAAAAATTACAGTAATGGACAAAAAGCTGGGCGAATGTGAAAACACAGAAAAATACAAATTATATGGCGAGCTTATAACAACAAATTTATATCAAATACCGGATTATCCACAAGAAAAAGTTACTCTTCAGAATTATTATGATAGTAGCAAAGAAATAACGATTCCGCTAGACAAAACAATAACACCATCTAAGAATGCCAAGAATTTTTTTAAAAAGTACAGAAAGTTGCAAAATACGGAATCAATTGTAAAAAAACAAAAAGAGCTTGCACTTCAGGAATTAAAATATCTAGAAAGTGTTGTATGTGAGTTAGAAGAAAGCCAAACTGTAGAAGATATAGATAGCATATATTCAGAGGTTTGCGATAATTTGTTATATGGAAAAAGTGCAAATACAGTGAATAATCATGTGGAAAATATGTGGAAAAATACCAATGCAAAAGAAAATAAAGCAAGATTAAATAAACAGGCAAAAGAAAAAAATAATTTGGAACCTGCAGTTTTCAACATAGATGGATATACAGTTTTAGTAGGAAAAAACAATAAACAAAACGATTATCTAACTTGCAAACTTGCGCAAAATTCAGATATTTGGTTCCATACAAAAGATATACATGGAAGTCATGTAGTACTAAAAACAGGAAATGAAGCGGCAAAATTAGACATTTCAAAATCGAACGTTTCAGATGCCACATTATATAAATGTGCGGCACTTGCTGCATATTACAGCAAAGCAAGAATGTCGCAAAATGTCGCAGTTGATTATACCTATATAAAATATGTAAAAAAGCCAACCGGCGCAAAGCCAGGAATGGTAGTTTATACAGACAATAAAACTTTGTATGTAAATCCAAAAGCATAGGAGGAAATAGTATGTCAGAGTTTGTGCATTTGCATGTGCATAGTGAGTTTAGCTTGCTAGATGGTGCAAACAGAATTAAAGATTTGCCCGTAAGAGCAAAAGAGCTTGGAATGAAGGC
>CAZXVQ010000023.1:0-12046 GCA_964644295.1 uncultured Clostridium sp. | reverse complement strand
ATGGAGCACCAAAAACAGTTAAAGAAGGAGCTTCTAAGGAAGAGGCTGAAGACCTTAAAAATAAATTTACAGAAGCTGGAGCAGTAGTTGAACTACAATAATTCTAATAAAAAAATATTGAAAGCCGAAAGGCCTTCAATATTTTTTTTATTTTAGCAACATTTTTCAAATTCAGCAGTTAATTTCTCCACTGTTTTATTATTAACAAATTGTTCTGCTTGTTTTATTGTAAATTCAAATAACTTCGCATCACTACTACCATGAGCTTTTACAACTGGTTTTTTTACGCCTAAAAATAATGCTCCACCATATTCCTTATAATCCATTGCTTTTTTAAATCTATTAATTGCAGGTAAAGTTGGAACAGAGCCAATTAAAGAAAAAACATTCTTTTTTATACTTTCCACAAGGGATTTTTTTACTAATTTTCCAATGCCTTCTACAGTTTTTAGAAAGATATTTCCCGTAAATCCATCTGCTATTACTGCGTCAACATTGCCCGAAAAGGCGTCTCTACCTTCAATATTTCCAATAAAGTTAATATCAAGCTCCTGCGATTTTTCTTTTAATAATTTATAGCTTTCACGAACCAATTCATTTCCTTTAGCTTCCTCGGTTCCTATATTTAATAAACCAATTGCAGGCTTTTCCACGCCAAGTGCGTCACGTATATAAATACTAGACATTTGAGCAAACTGAAGAAGGTTTATTGGCTTGCAATTTGTGTTAGAACCACAGTCCATTAATACTAATCTCTTATGATAAGATGGTAAAATTCCAGCAAGAGCGGGTCTATCTACCCCTTTAATTCTTCCAACCAATAAAGTAGCACCTGTAAGAAGTGCACCAGAATTTCCAGCTGAAATAAATACATCTCCTTTTCCTTCTTTTAGAAGATTAAATCCAACTACCATTGAAGAATCTTTTTTATGCCTTATGGCAAGTGTTGGAGTATCTTCCATTTCTATTGTTTCTGTTGCATTATAAATTTTTAATCTAGGTGAAATCTCTTCCATTGTTTTACTAAATAACTCTTGAAATTTAGACTTTATTACTTCTTCTTTTCCAATTAACCATACTTCTGCTTGAATTTGATTAATAGCGGCTACTGCACCTTTTATGTTGGCATCTGGTGCATTATCTCCGCCCATTGCGTCTAGTAAAATAATCATAATTTGGTCTCCTTTATGTATTGATACGCATATTTTATAACTTATATGTGATAAAGTCAATTAAAATATAATAAATTTGTTATGCTATAGTAAAATGAGGAAGGGATATAGACCTTCCTCATCTGCAGATTTATTTAAATTTTGGAGGCGCCTATCGGAGTCGGACCGATGATCAGAGTTTTGCAGACTCGTGCCTTACCACTTGGCTAAGGCGCCATAAAATATTAAATATACATAAATAAATTTACAATATATTATATTCAGTATGATTGGGAATAGAACCATTAAAATAAAAAGGCTAAGATTTCCAACCACTAATTTAATATACCATGAAAATACCAAAAAGTCAATAATAATAACTTGGATTGTTTTTAATAAAATACTGATACCTATGATTAATAATGATAAATGAATTATAAAAAATAAAATTTTAAATTATGTATGCCGATAAATTGCAACAGCTAGAACGATTATATACTATGGAAAATAAAAAAATTGCAACTTGGAAGTTACAATTTAATGTATGGAGCGGGAAGCGGGGCTCAAACCCGTGACCTCTGCCTTGGCAAGGCAGCGCTCTATCAACTGAGCTACTCCCGCATGTACCAACAAATGCAAGTATTATAATATCAAAATATGTTGTTGTTGTCAAGTATTATTTGACAATTTCTATAAATTAGGGTATAATAGTATACAGTTGTTACCTGAAAAGGTAAAGAAGAGATTTTTATTTATGTATTATTACTATAAGTTAGGGCGGAAAAATTATTATAGTAAATTAATAGGATGTAAAATCAATATATCTAAAAAATGCTAGATATATGTATTTTTGCGTATTCTAATAAATATATAACATGCAATAAATGTACGGGAAAAGAGTAACAACAAATAAGTGAGGAACACTATAAATAAAAAGGAGAAATTTTTAAGTATGACGGAAGAAAACAAAAACAGAAATGAGAGTGCTGTATTGGAGAATAAAACAGCAGACAGAGGAATGAGAAGGAGAGGAGGATACAGAAGAAATTACAACAAAAAGGAAATAATGAGCACAGAGGAACTTTCTAATTTTATAAATTTGTCAAATAAAAATGGCGGTGGAGAAGAAGAGAATAGTTTAGTTAAAAAAGAACATAGTGCAATTGCCAAAAGAGGACAAAGGTCAATGACTAAGACAGAGCCAAGAGCCATTTCAAATAAAGAAGATTTTAGATTTAAGAAACCTAGTGTTAAAATTATTCCTCTAGGCGGTATAGAAGAGATTGGAAAAAATATTACAGTTTTTGAGTACGAAGATGATATTATAGTTGTAGACTGTGGACTTGAGTTCCCAACATATGATATGCTTGGGATAGATTTGGTTATTCCAGATGTATCGTATTTAGTGAAGAACAAAGAAAAAGTTAGAGGAATGGTTATCACACATGGACACGAGGACCACATAGGTTCAATTCCATATGTGCTACAACAAATTAATATACCAATATATGCAACAAAATTAACATGTGGCTTAATAAAAGGAAAATTGGAAGAACATCATTTATTAAGAACTACAAAGCTTATAGAGGTAGAACAAGGGCAAACGATTAAACTTGGAAAGTTTAGTGTAGAGTTTATAAGTAGTTGCCATAGTATACCAGATTCTGTAATGCTTGCTATAACTACACCTGCGGGAACAATTCTTCATACGGGAGACTTTAAAATAGATTACACACCAATAGATGGAAAGCAAATGAATTTAGGAAGAATTGCAGAGCTTGGAAATAAAGGAATATTGGCACTTATGTCTGATAGCACAAATGCAGAAAGAAAGGGCTTTACAATGTCTGAAAGCTCTGTTGGAGAAGTCTTTGATAAATTGTTTATGAACTGCAAGAAAAGAATAGTTGTTGCAACATTTGCTTCAAACGTGCACAGAGTTCAGCAAATTGTAGATTCTGCAGCTAAATATGGTAGAAAAATTGCGGTATGTGGCAGAAGCATGGTTAACATGATAGAAACTGCAAAAGAAATTGGTTATATTAATGCACCAGAAGATTTATTTATTGATATAGATTTAATAAAAAATTACAATGACGAGCAATTGGTAATAATTACAACAGGAAGCCAAGGGGAGACAATGTCTGCATTAACAAGAATGGCAGCTGGAGAGCACAAAAAAGTTACAATAACCTCAAATGATTTAGTTATAATATCTGCGAATGCAATTCCTGGTAACGAGAAATTGGTTTCTAAGGTAATAGATGATTTAATGAAAATTGGCGCTGAGGTTGTTTACAGTGCTCTAGCAGACGTACATGTTTCTGGACATGCTTGCCAAGAAGAGCAAAAACTTATATTGTCTTTAACAAAACCAAAGTATTTTATACCAGTTCATGGTGAGTACAGGCAGTTAATTGCTCATAGTGATACTGCTAAAAAGCTGGGAATTCCACCACAAAATATATTTATTACTAAAAATGGGCGAGTTCTAGAGCTAAGCGAAAACGAAGCAAAATTTACTACATCAGTTCCATCTGGAAAAGTTTTGGTAGATGGCTTAGGTGTAGGAGATGTTGGAAACATTGTTTTAAGAGACAGACAACATTTATCGCAAGATGGATTAATAGTAATAGTATTAACAATGGATTCTTCTACAGGAGAGATAGTTTCCGGACCAGATGTAATTTCTAGAGGATTTGTATATGTTAGAGAATCAGAAAATTTAATGGATGATGTAAAAAATGTTATAAAAGAAGAAGTTGCAGCATTCGAAAGAAAACACATAACAGATTGGTCAACAATTAAATCAAGTCTGAAAGATAATTTAAGAGATTACATATTTCAAAAAACAAAAAGAGATCCTATGATATTACCAATTATCATGGAAGTATAACAACCAAAAGGTACGCCCTGATGGTTGAAAGGGGAGAAAATTATGGATTATAAAGATTTAGCGGATTTAATATTTCCAGAGGCTAAGCCTGTGGAGTATTATGAAGAAAAATATCCAGAAAGAAATTTGCCAGAGGGAGCAGAGGTTACAAGATTTGCTCCAAGCCCAACAGGTTTTGTCCACATTGGTGGACTATTTGGTGGATTAGTGGATATGAAAATTGCAAAACAGACGAATGGAGTTTTTATATTAAGAATTGAAGACACTGACCAAAAAAGGGAAATTGAAAATGGTGCTGGTCAAATTGTTGATTCTTTAACAGAATTTAAAATTATACCAGATGAAGGTGCTACAGGGGAAAATACCGAAAAGGGTAATTATGGACCATATAAGCAAAGCAATAGAAAAGATATTTATCAGGCCTATGCTAAAAAACTTTTGTCTGAGGGGAAAGCATATCCATGTTTTGCAACTCCAGAAGAGCTTGAAGAAATGAGAGCAAAGCAAGAGAAAGCAGGTGTTAGACCTGGATATTATGGAGTTTGGGCCAAATACAGAAATTTAACAGTAGAGGAAGCGGCCCAAAAAATAAACAATGGCGAAAAATTTATTGTTAGATTTAAGTCTATGGGAAATGAAGAAAGAAAAATAAAGTTCCACGATATTATTAAAGGAAGTCTTGTATTTCCAGAAAATGACCAAGATGCTGTTATTATAAAGGCTGACGGACTTCCAACATATCATTTTGCGCATGCTGTAGATGACCATTTAATGAGAACAACACTTGTTGTACGTGGCGATGAGTGGCTATCTTCTCTTCCTCTTCATTTAGAGCTATTTAAAGCATTGGGATTTAAGCTTCCAAAATTTGCACATACAGCTGCAATGCTAAAGGAGGAAGATGGCAAGAAACGTAAAATTAGTAAAAGAAAAGACCCAGAGGCTGCAGTTTCATATTATGCAGAACTTGGCGTCCCAAATGAAGCGGTTAAAGAGTATTTATTAAACATAGCAAATTCTAATTTTGAACTTTGGAGAAAACAAAATCCAGACAAAACAATAGATGAGTTTGATTTCCAAGTTGGAAAAATGAGCGTAAGTGGCGCACTTTTTGATATGGTAAAATTGTTTGATATAGGAAAAAATGTTATATCAAAATATACAGCAGAGCAGGTTTATAATGAATCGCTAGAATGGGCTAAAAAACACGATAATAGCTTATTAGAGCTTTTAAATAACAAAGAGTATTCTATTAAGGTACTAAACATTGAACGTGGAAAGGCAAAACCACGTAGAGATATTGCTAAGTGGTCAGATGTTAGAAATTGTATTGAATATATGTATGACGATAAATTCTTTGCAAATTCAGACGAATATGAGTTTGATAGGATAAACGATTTAAATGAAGTAAAGAAAATATTAAATTTGTATTTGTCTAAATATTATAATGAGAATGATGACCAGGCAACATGGTTTAACAGAATAAAAGATTTAACAGAAGAAGTTGGATATGCAAGAGAAGTAAAAGAATATAAGCAAAATCCTGAAAATTGGCCAGGACATGTTGGAGATATTAGCACTGTTTTAAGAGTTGCAATAACCAAAAGAAGAAATACTCCAGATTTATACGAGATAATGCAGGTTTTAGGAAAAGACTCTGTAGAAAAGAGAATTAATTTATTATTAGAAAAATAATAGGGGAAACCCGCTGGATAAGCTCCAGCGGGTTTTTTGTGTTAGGCCTTTTGCTTGCAGTTCAGAATACTGAAAAGCGTTAGAATATTGGTCTCACCAATAATGGTTATGGTCTTTCCGTGCCTCCGAAACAGAGAATTAGGAAAGAGATTGACCAACTCATCAAACATGCGTACTGCCTGCTCCACCGATGCGAATTCGAAGTCCATTGCAAATTTCCCCTTTGTTAAGATATTTCCTCATGATGAGGTTACATAATTATTATATCACAAAAACGCAATAATTTCAAGCCATTTAAGGCACAATCGTGCGACAACGTGCGACAAAATATGACAAAAACTCCCAAAATGTTAAATATAATTTTCTAACTTGCTCCAAACTGCATCTGTGTATATTCTTCGCTCACTGGAAAATGGAAGAAATGGCAAATCTTTTAACGGATTTAAGGCGTTTTGTAAATCCTTCACTGCGCCCTCTACCTTAGTTATCGCAATTTTGTCAGCTTTGTTGGCAATAATTATACAAGGTGTATTTGTATTTATTATGTAATTATACATTAGCCTATCGTTTTCTGTTGGGCTATGCCTTATATCTATTAAAAACACAATTAATGCAATTTTTGTGCATTTTGATAAATATTCCTCTATAAAGCCTCCGACTTTTTCTTGTTCCTGCTTAGACATTTTGCTATATCCGTAACCTGGTAAATCTACAAAATAAAAATTATTGTCTATATTATAAAAGTTAATTTGTCTTGTTTTTCCAGGTTCACTGCTGGTTCGTGCTAATTTTTTTCTGTTCAACATAGTATTAATAAAGCTAGATTTTCCAACATTGGACTTACCTACCAATACTATTTGCGGTAAATCGCTATTTGGATATTGAGCAGGGCTTACCGCAGAAATTTCAAATTTAGGATTTTTTACTATCATTTTTATATGTATTTTCTTAAATATCATGTAATAGCAAGCACCATTACATGATATTAAAAAAATTCCTTTCTATATTTAATTTATATTAATGTTGTGGATTAATTTTTTCAAGTCCGCCCATATATGGACGTAGAACTTCTGGAATTGTAACACTTCCGTCTTCATTGTAATTATTTTCTATAACTGCAATTAATCCTCTTGGAGATGCTACAACAGTATTGTTTAAAGTGTGAGGATAATAGTTTCCGCCCTTTCCCTTAACTCTAATGCCGAGTCTTCTTGCCTGAGCGTCGCCTAAGGTAGAGCAACTTCCAACTTCAAAGTATTTTTTTTGTCTTGGACTCCATGCCTCAACATCACAAGATTTAACTTTTAAATCTGCCATGTCTCCACTGCAACAGTCAAGTTGCCTTACAGGGACATTCCAGTTTCTGAAGATGTCTACCGTAAGTTTCCACATTTTATTATACCAGTCCATAGATTCCTCTGGTTCACAAATTACAATCATTTCTTGTTTTTCAAATTGATGTACACGGTAAAGGCCTCTTTCCTCTAGACCATGAGAACCAATTTCTTTTCTAAAACATGGAGAGTAAGATGTTAGAGTGATAGGAAGTTCTGCTTTATTTATTAGAGTATCCTCAAACCTACCTATCATAGAATGTTCAGAAGTACCAATTAAATACAAATCTTCACCTTCTATTTTATACATCATTGCATCCATTTCTTCAAAACTCATAACGCCTGTTACCACACTGCTACGAAGCATAAATGGCGGGATTACATAAGTAAAATTATTAGAAATCATGTAATCTCGAGCATATGCCAGCATTGCCTCATGAAGCCTTGCAACATCTCCAATTAAATAATAAAACCCAACTCCGCTTGTACGGCCAGCAGATTCTTTATCTAAGCCATTAAATCTTTCTATAATGTCTGCATGATGTGGAACCTCATAAGCTGGTACTATTGGCTCTCCAAACCTTTGAACCTCAACATTTTCTGTGTCATCTTTTCCAATTGGAACAGATGGATCTATAATGTTTGGAATTTTCATCATTATTTCTTTTATTTTATTTGCGTAATTTTCTTCTAGCTTTTCATTTTCTATAAGTTCGTCATTAATTTTTTTAACCTGCAATTTTATGTTTTCTGCCTCATCCTTTTTACCTTCACGCATTAAGCTACCTACTTGGTCACTTAAGGATTTTCTTTGGGAACGAAGTTCATCTCCACGCATTTTGCATGCTCTATTTTTCTTGTCTAATTCTATAACTTCGTCTACTAGAGGAAGTTTATGGTCCTGGAATTTGTTTTTTATATTTTGTTTCACAATATCAGGATTTTCTCTTAAAAATTTAATGTCTATCATAGTTTATCCCCTTTCATAAAAATAGTAAAAAGCCACACAAGCCTTTAAACATGCAAATATTATATTACAAGATTGCAAAAAAGTAAATAAATTGTGGCAATTCTGCAAAAAATATGCAAAGAGAAAGTGAGGATATTATGAGTTTGTATATTGAGCTTACTTGGTTTATGGTGCTTGCTTTGGGAATCGTTGTTATAGCAAAATATTTGCTTGTGCCGGTTTTAAGAAAAATATCGAGGCTCTTAAATTTAGGTGCAAAAACAGCAGGCAATATAGCAGGTTTTGCAACATCTGTTCCAGAGCTACTTACTGTAGTATTTTCTGGTATAGCAGGTTTTATTGGAACAAGTGTGTACAATATTATAAGTTCAAATATTATAAATCTTGTTCAATATATTTTTTCTATTTATTTAAATAAAAATCAAAGGTTTTTGAGTAATATAGCAATAAAAATAGATTTAATATTAGTAGCTATTACTATTTTAATTCCAATTGTAATATTGGGGTTAAATATGAGTTTTGACCTAGAAATTGTAGGGCTTTTTATATTACTATTAATTCTTTTTTACTATATAAATCATAATGTGCATAAGCTGTACCTTAAGGAAGAAGACGCAGAAATTGAGGAGGCAGAGGCTATAGAGGAGAATGCAAGGTATAGGTTTAAAAGACATAAAAAAAGAGAAATTGTTTTGTATTGGATTTATTTGTTATTTATTGCTGCGGGACTGTACATTATTGGAAATTTGCTAAGTAACAGCTTAACAAATCTTGGCAATATATTTGGATTTCCAGAGATTGTGTTAGGCATTCTACTTGGATTTATAACAAGCATTCCAGAGCTTATAACATTTATAGAATCTCAAAGAAAAAATAAAATAAAGAACAACAATGAGACTAGTAAATTGGGTGTAATAGAGGCAACAAATAATTTGTTAACATCAAATATGTTAAATTTGTTTGCTATTCAATCTATTGGAATATTAATATATACAATGTTTGTGGGGAGATAGCCGAAACATATTTTGAACTTAAAAAATGTTGCAAGATAATGTATAAATTCTTGGACTTGCTAATATAATATAAGTAATTATTGGAAAAGAGGAGAGACTTTAAGTGCATAAGGAGGAATATATTAGAGATTACAAAATATTAGACAAGTCAGAAGTAGAGGAAAACAACGACATTATAATGAGCATTTTAAAGACCAAAATGGAGCTTAATAATAATATAAAAAATTACGAATTTGCAGAGTCGGGACAAATAGATTATTATTTGTATCAAATGAAGGCAAATCAAGCAAAACTGGACTTTCTAATAAAAATGGCTAAAGAGCATAATGTAGAACTAAAGGCCGTAAACATGGAAAGGAGAAACATATGGATGTAAAGATGATGCTTATATATGTGGCTTGCATAATTGGAATTTTTATAGTTGGAAAGATTTTTATAGTTCCAATTAAATTGATTTTAAAGTTTGTGCTGAATTCAATTTTGGGGGTGGTTTTGCTCTATGTTATTAACATAGTTGGAGAAACATGGGGCTTACATATTGGAATAAATTTAGTAACTGCGCTAACAGTTGGAATATTGGGCATTCCAGGAGCTGCTTTGCTGGCTGTGTTAGGCTTTTTTATACTTTGAATATAAGTAAAAAGAACTTACAACTTTCTATTAGTTTTTGCTATGGAAAGTGTAAGTCTTTTTTACATATTATTCAACTGTTACAGATTTTGCGAGATTTCTTGGCTTATCTACGTCCAAGCCCTTATTTTTTGAAATGTAATAAGCCAAAAGTTGTAGAGGAATTACAGAAAGTATTGGAGAAATTAGTTCATTTGTTTCTGGTATATTTACAACATAGTTAAAGCTACTATTAGGCAATACTTGATTTGTTATTACAAGTGTATTTGCACCTCTTGTAATAACTTCCTGCATGTTGCTAATGCTTTTTGTTGCTAGTTCCTTATTTGTGATTATTCCAATAACTGTAACCCCGTTTTCTATTAGTGCAATAGGTCCATGCTTTAATTCGCCTGAAGCATATGCCTCAGAATGAATGTAGGAAATTTCTTTTAGCTTTAAAGAACCTTCTAATGCCACATTATAATCATTGCCTCTACCTAAAAAGAACATATCTTTTTGGGTATAAATTTTATTTGCTAATTGCTTAATTGTTTCCATATTGTCCAAAACATTTTCTATTTTAGAAGGTAAATCCAAAAGGTCTGATTTTAATTGCTCTATTTTTGTTTTAGAATACGAACCCAATAATTCTGCAAAATATATTCCTAAAATTGCAAGTAAGCAAACTTGGGAAGTGTATGCTTTTGTTGATGCAACAGCAATTTCTGGCCCAGCATGAGTATAAATTGTATAATCTGCCTCTCTTGTTATAGAGCTTCCCATAACATTAGAAATTGCAAGAGTTTTGCAACCTTTAGATTTAGCAAGCCTCAAAGCTGCCAATGTGTCTGCCGTTTCGCCAGACTGAGTAACAAATATACATAATGTTTTTTCGTTTATAATAGGATTTCTATATCTAAATTCTGAAGCAATATCAACTTCTGTTGGAATATTACATAAAGTTTCTAATATATTTTTGCCAACAAGACCTGCGTGCATAGCTGTTCCGCAAGCTACAATCCAAATTTTATTTACAGTTTGCAAATACTCTTTAGAGAGTGTTATATCTTCAAATGAACAACATTTACCTTGATTAAATCGCGAGCCAATAGTTTCACGAATAGCAGTTGGCTGCTCATATATTTCTTTTAGCATATAATCTGCGTATCCGCCTTTTTCGGCAGAACAAGCATCCCACTCTATGTTTTTAACCTCTTTATTATGAGGCTCTAAATTCATATCATAGAAATTAATTTTATCTTCATATATTACTGCTATTTCATTGTCATTTAAAAGATAAAATTCTTTGGTATATTTTAAAATGGCTGGAATATCAGATGCTATAAAGTTTTCCTTGTTGCCTTTTCCTACAACTAAAGGACTATCTTTTCTAACTGCAATAAGTAAATTTGGGTATAATGGGGAGATTATTCCTAAAGCATAGCTACCCTTTAAGTCAGATACTGCATTTTTTACGGCTTTTAAAAACTTATCTATATTATTTTTCGATTTATCATTTGTAAAGTAATAGTGTATTAAGTTTGGAATTACCTCAGTATCTGTTTGAGATATAAAATTGTATCCGTTTTCTGCCAAAAAGCTCCTTAAATCAGAATAATTTTCTATTATTCCATTATGTACAACAGCAAAAGTTTGACTGTTATCTGCATGTGGATGTGAATTTTCCTTAGATGGCTTACCATGTGTTGCCCACCTTGTATGAGCAATGCCAAGCGTACCTTCCAAAGCCGTAAATTCTGGCAAGTTTTCAAGGTTTGAGACTCTGCCTTTTTCCTTAACAATATTAATGTTATATACATCGCAAACATGATCTAAATCCTTAGCTTTTTCTAGGGTAGCGATTCCTGCTGAATCATACCCTCTATATTCTAGGCTTTTAAGCCCATTAACAAGGACCTCGGTTGCCTTGTTATTACCAATGTATCCAACAATTCCACACATAAATACCTCCCAAAAGAAAAGTCATCATAAACTTTTAAATTTTGTATATAATATACATCTAATTCAAAAAAGTTGCAAGATGGTGGGCTTCGTGATAAAATATTAATTGTTAATATTATAAAAAAGGAATAAAAATGTTTAATATAGAAGAAGAATTAAAAAAGTTGCCTAAAAAGCCGGGTGTATATATAATGCGTGATAAAAATGATAAAATAATTTACGTTGGAAAAGCCGTGGTTTTAAGAAATCGTGTAAGGCAATATTTTAGAAAAAACAAAAAAACCAAAAGAATTCAAAACATGGTCAGTCTTGTCGACCATTTTGAATACATAGTATGTGATAATGAGGCAGAGGCCTTAATTTTGGAGTGCAATTTAATAAAAAAGAATATGCCTAAATTTAACGTGCTTCTA
>CAZXVQ010000022.1:0-12587 GCA_964644295.1 uncultured Clostridium sp. | reverse complement strand
AATCTGAATAATGCAATAACCCTTTATTTTCCTGAAGTTACTCCAAAAATTCACGAAAAATTACAATTCAATTCGTTTTTCCCTTACCCTTGTTACTAATGCCTTTAATTTTGCGTTTTCCTGTTTCTCAAGTTTTGGATCATTCATTTCTATTTTTAATGCAAGCTCCTGTACTTGTTTCAAAATCTTAATATCTTCAAAAATATTTGCAATTTTAAATTCTGGCAGTCCATGTTGTTTTGTTCCAAAAAACTCTCCAGAGCCTCTTAACTCTAAATCCTTTTCCGCAATTTTAAATCCATCATCTGTATCCACCATAATTTTCATTCTTTCTCTTGCAATAGCTGAATTTGTATTATATTTTAATATACAATATGATTTAATATCTCCTCTTCCAACTCTTCCTCTTAGTTGATGTAATTGTGCCAGGCCAAATCGTTCGGCGTTTTCAATTACCATTATGTTGGCATTTGGCACATCAACTCCAACCTCTATAACTGTTGTAGATATTAATATACTTATTTTATTGTCCTTAAAATCTTGCATTATTTGTTCTTTGTCTTTTGGTTTCATTTTTCCGTGTAATATTTCTACTTTATAGTCCTTAAATATTTCTTCTTTATAACTCTTGGCAAGCTTTTCTATGGATTTTACATCAAGCATTTCTTCGTTTTCGTCCACAAATGGACATACTATGTAGGCTTGTTTTCCTTCTTCCACATTCTTCTTTATAAATGCGTTTATTCTTTCAGACATATTTTCACGAACCGCTACTGTTTCTATCTTTTTTCTATTTGGCGGAAGTTCATCTATTATAGATATATCTAAGTCTCCATATACTATAATTGCAAGAGTTCTTGGTATTGGCGTTGCAGTCATAACAAGTACATCTGGATTATTTCCTTTGCCCGCTATTATACTTCTTTGCTTTACTCCAAACCTGTGCTGCTCATCTGTTATTACAAGCCCTAATTTATTAAATTCGACATTTTCTTGTAACAAAGCATGTGTACCAATTATAATGTCAATTTCTCCGTTTTTTAACCTTTGTAAAACAGAATCTTTTTGTTTTTTAGTTAGACTACTTATAAGCAGCTCGCATTTTATTCCAAAGCCTGAAAGTATTTTGTTAAAATTATTTATATGTTGTGTTGCAAGTATTGTAGTTGGAGCCATTACAGCCACTTGATATCCGCTTCTTACCGCCTTATACGCCGATATCATTGCAACCACTGTTTTACCAGAGCCAACATCTCCCTGCAATAGTCTATTCATCGATTTTTCGGATTCCATATCATTGTCAATCTCTTCTAGTACCTTTAGTTGAGCCTTCGTTAGTTTAAATGGCAAAGTATTTATTACATCTGACATATGAATATCTTTACTATATTGAATTCCTCGCTTTTCATCTTCGTATTGATTTTTTAAGCTAAGCAATGCTAGCTGAAACGAAAGAAGTTCCTCAAAAGCCAATCGATTTCTTGCTCTTGAAAAATTGGTCATAGTCTCTGGGAAATGTATTCTTCTTGTAGAAGTTTCTAAATCCATTAAATTATATTCTTTAATAATATAATCTGGCAATGTTTCTTCTATTTTTTCGTCTATAAGCTTAAGGGCATTTTCTATTGCATTCCTTATTGATGTTTGTGACAAATTCTTTGTAGTAGGATATATAGGCACTATTTTCCCTGTATTTTTGTGCTCTTTTTCTTCATCAAAAACAGGAGATGCCATTTCTATTTTTCCATTGTTTTTTGTAACTTTTCCATAGAACCTATACTTTTCTTTGGAATGTATTTTTGCTTTCACGTAGTCCTGATTAAACCATGTTATTAGACATTTCCCAGTATCGTCTTGCACCAAAACTTTAGAAATTGTCATGTTCCTTCTTAATCTATATGTGGATACTCCAGATAATGTAACTGCCTCTATTAACGCATTTTCGCCGTCTTGGAGCTCTTCTATTTTCTTTACATTTGTCCTATCTTCATATGTTCTAGGATAATAGTTTATTAAGTCTTCTAGCGTATAAACTCCTAGCAAATTAAAAAGCTTGCTTCTTGCAGGACCAACACCTTTTATATATTGAATACTTTGTTTAAAATCTATCATTTATATACCATTTATTAGCAAATTTACTAATTCCTTCCTAACTGGTTTTATTATAGCCAATTCTCTATTATAATATCACAAACAATTTTTTTAGGCAACAAAAAAGCTCACATATGCCACGTTCAAAATTAAAATAAATTTATAAATTTCATAGCTTGTTTATCTTCTATGTGTTCCAATATATATATACAGTTTTCAAGTTCTGGAATTGCCTCTGAATATTCTTCTAGTTTAAAATAACTAGAAAACTTTACCACTAAGGAACTTACTTTTTCTAGCTCATCATGCTCTATATAATAAGCAGATTTCCTATTTACATTTTCCCACTCTTCTTTAATTTCGTCTATTTTTTTATTTAGTTTATGTTTTAATTCTTCATCATTAATTGTATTTTGTTCTTCTTCCTTTATTTCTTTACTGCTTTGCAACTCTTCTGCAATTGTCTTTATTTCATATAACATTTCTTTTATCTCTTTAAAACTATTTTCTGTATAATTATGTGTTATAAAATCTAAAACAAATATTGCAATTATTATTACAATAACTATTATAAATTCCTTTTTCAAAGCTTTTCCCTTAATAATATAATAAAATTTAATTCTACTATATTATATAGTCCTTTCTCCACTAATCACTTTTTATAATTTGGCCCAAATAAAAGCCATTATTTATATTCTAAAATCTGCCTTCTTCTTGCTGTTTTATCTTCTTTTCTTTTTTAGATAACTTCTTTTGACAAAATATTTCTCCTTTGCCATTTAATGTAACAATAAGGGCTTCCTCAGGCATGATTTGAAATTTATTTGTTTGCTTTTTTAGCCAGTTGTAGTCTTTGCCAATTTTTCGAAGGTTTTCGTTCATAACTTTTCCGTCAATTACCAAGTTATATGATATACCTTCGTAGTCTGGCATTATATTAAAATCTTCTGGAATTGTATTTCTTTTATTAGGTTTTGGAATTGCAGATATGTCCCCACTTGTTTCTAAAATTACATATTCCACATCTCCCAAATCCATTATATTGCTGCTTCTTAGCTTTTCTTCCAATTCGTTTAATGTGAGTCTTTCTTTTTTTAATTTTTGCTCATCTATTTTTCCCTGATATATTAATATGCTAGGTTTTCCACATATAAGTTCTCTTATTCTACTGCTTTTTATATTAAGTATTGAAATTATTAAGTGCATAACAAGCAATCCCAATATTGGAATTCCTATATCTGTCATTGGTATTGATGCAAGGTCTGCTATCATTATTGAAATTGCAAGTTCAAATGGCTGCATTTGACCAATTTCTCTTTTGCCCATTAATCTCATAACTATTAAGACAATTATATAAATAATTATTGACCTTAAAAATGTTACTAACATGTTATATCCTTTCAATTTTTATTTTTATTATTTTCTGCTCTCTTTTAATAATTATTCAAAATTTAGCCATTATAAATTATTTTTAAGGCTTAATAACATGAATGTATATTTTAATTATTTTTGTAAATAATATGGATAAATTCATTATAGGAGGTTTTACTATGGATTACAATGATAACACTGAAGTTAGAAGTTCTACACGCCCTAATACATTTGTACAGATAATTTTGAGATTTATAACATCAGCAATAATTCTTGCAATAACAGCATTTTTTACTCCTGGTTTTACAATAAATAATGTTTGGGCATTAGCTCTTGCCGCAGTTGTTTTAACTGTTATAGATTATTTAATTGCAACCTTTACAGGTCTTCAAGTAAGTTCCTTTGGCAAAGGATTCGTTGGCTTTGTGCTTGCAGTTGCGGTTTTATATGTAACACAATATTTTGTTGCAGGATATTCAATATCTTGGCTTGCATCCATAATTGGTGCATTAATTTACGGTGTAGTAGATTTCTTTATTCCAAATGGTACTAATCAATAGCAAATAAAAGTGTAACAATTTCTATTTTTTAAAAATTGTTACACTTCTTTTTTATTGTTTATTTTTCCAATAATTATTATAAAGCTCTGCAGCAGTTACAGGGCTATCATTTCCCTCTTTATTTTTAACTGGTGCAAATTCTTCTTCTCTTTTCCCTCTTAAAATAGATATATTGTCAAATAAATTGAATGCGTCAAATATAAATGCTTCGAATTTGTAAACATTTGGTATTTCTGGCTTTATAAGCCTTCCATTTTTGTCTACATACTCTGATTTCTTTTGTGCTATGTGATATGGCATATTGTAATTTGATATTTTCTCCAATGCCTCTAGAGTAAACAAGTTACACATTATATGTGCCTCTCCATATAATAATTCGCCATCATCATCTGTTTTACTGGCTATATCCTCTGGTAGTTCGCTGTATTCTATTACAGATGGAACTCCACCTGCTCTGCAAAATACTCCAACCCTTTCTTGTGGAGACCTTTTTGCAATTGACTTTGATGCGACAATATTATTTTGACTTATTGCTAAACCCAGCAACAACGGATCAACCATATTTAAAAGTATGTTATCAACAGCACCTATAAAAATCCATTTTATATTTTTTGCTTTCATATCTTCTAATATGCCATTGTCTCTCATTGCTTTATATATACAGCCATTTCCATCTGCAGCTTCCTTAATTTCGTAATTTTTATCTATAACCAATTGACCATTGGTAAGTAACAAAGGCAGATTTCCTTGTGTGAAAAACTTTATTTTTTCTTTTGGGTAGTTAAAATAATTATGTTCTTCAAAAAAATTAATTGTTGCTTTATTATTTTCTGTGCTTGTCATTATATACCATGGTAAAGTTATTCCATATTTTTCGTTTTCTTTTTCTATGTTTTCGGCTAAAATTTGAAATAAATATTTGTCCTCAGAATTTACCTTTATTTTAAAACTACCTTTAGGACCATTATGGTCTAGCCTAGTACCTTGACCTCCAGCCATTGTTACTACTGCATAATTTCCGCTTTTTATTACGCCTTCTCCTAGTTTTATGTATGCTTCTTTTTGCACAGCTTCTAATTTGCGTTCATCTACATGCTCTATTGGTTTTATTTCTTTGTTTAAAATTGCCGGTTTTTCTTTAGTTATGTTATACAATTTATTTATATTTTCAAAATCCAAATTTAATATTTGGTTTATTAATTTTTCTTTTACTTCTCCATTTACTTTTTTTAAAATATGTATTGTGCTTGCTTGATTATTCTCTTCTAACAGTTTTATTGCCTTTTCAAAATCTTCTTGTCTATACATTATCTTTTATTGAGTAATCTCAATATCCTCCTTCCTTACTATTACATATGATAATTTTATATAAATATGTGTATATAATAGCACACAAGCAAGTCAATTGCAAGCATTTACATTTTTGGGCGCACCTTTAATTTTTTAATTTTTTTAAATTATAATTCTAGAAAGTATTTAGGGCAAAAAAATAAGAGCTAATATAGGATTGTAACCTTTGCTAGCTCATATTTTTGTTAGTTTTCTGCTTTTTGTGTTGATATTACTTCTTTTCCATTATAGTAACCACAGCTTGGGCAGATTCTGTGTTGCATCATTTTTTCGTGGCAATGTGGACATTCTACTAAATTTTTATTTTCTAATTTCCATGTTGACCTTCTTAGCCCTGTTCTTGCTTTTGACCATCTTCTTTTTGGTTGTGCCATTTTATTCCCCCCTCACGTATTTTGCTTATGTATAAATTATTACATTTCTTACTTTGTCATACCTAAAAATTATACTAGCATTTTGATGTTTTGTCAATAGTTGTTTTTCTAAAAACCTTGTATTTACGTCTTACTAACAATATCTGATGCATTGTAGGTCGTAAATCATGTTCATATCTGTCTTTATATACACGTGGTAACTTGCGTATTCTAAATTTCATATCTTCTACATCAAATCTATCAAGATTAAATCTAGACTCTGCTGATCTTTTATCTCGTAATTTCCAAAATCTAATTCTTTTGTCAAATGTTTTGTAGTTTTTGTAATTTGATATGTTATTTATCCATTTTTTCTTTTTCATTTCATCTCTCATCTTTTGTAGCTCAGATACCCCGGTTTAATACTTCTATTATCCCGAATCCGCTTCCTCCTAGTAATTTGGGAAATTCTTTAGCAAAAACTTTTTTATCTGTAAAGATTTTTTCAACAACAATTCTAAATGTCCAATTAATTTCTGGGTCGTATTTAAAAATTAACTCTTCATTTGCTGCTGTAATTATGTTCATTAGCTTTTCTTTACAGGCATCTTCTAATTCTCCATATCCATCTTTTTTAATATATGTATATGAATTATTTTTTCTCGTAATGCCAAATCTTCTTTTGCTAAATTTCTTGTTTATATTGTTTAATAATTCTGGGTTTGCAACATATTCTGGGTGTTTTCTTTTATAATTTTCAAATTCATCTACTCTAAATTCATATGAATAATAATTTCGTGCCTCATACAAGCCCATTATAATATAGCCAAGTTTGGCAATCGAAAGATCGCCAATTACTTGAAACCTTCGCCACATGGTTGGAGTATAATCTTTTAATTCTACATAAATTTGATAAATTGGATAAGTTGCCATTTGTTTTCCTTATTTAAAATATTTGGGCTTTTATTTAGGATGTCGCCCATGAACCCCAAACTCATTTTATCATAATATTATTCTCATTTCAATTCAATTTTTTAACCTAGAGCTACATCTAATAACATCATTATTGCAAAACCTATAGCAACACCTATTGTTACAATATTTGACTTTTTATCTGCTTGTGCTTCTGGTATTAATTCTGATGCCACAACATATATCATTGCTCCTGCAGCAAATGACAATAAATACGGAAGTATCGGTACTACAATTTTCGTAAGCAATATTGTTATAATTGCTCCAATTGGCTCTACTATGCCAGAAATCATTCCTCCAAAAAATGAACGAAATTTTCCTTTCCCTTCACTATGCAATGGCATTGATATTATAGCTCCTTCTGGAATATTTTGTATTGCAATTCCAAGAGAGAGAGCCATTGCTCCTGCAAAAGTTACACCAGAGTTTTGAGAAAATAGCCCCGCAAATACAACCCCTACAGCCATTCCTTCTGGTATGTTATGTAGCGTAACTGCAAGTACTAGCATTGTTGTACTCTTAACTTTCTCTGTAAAAGAACATTTTTGATTTTGAATTTTATCATTTTTGCCATTTTCATTAACATCTTTTTGCAATGCTCTTTGTTCTATATTTAATGTTATTTTATTTATTATAATTAGCGAAAAAACGCCAAGCATAAATCCTATTACCGCTGGAAACCATGCTGCCCTTCCTTGTTCTTCTGCCATTTCTATTGCAGGAATTAATAGTGACCATACAGATGCTGCTATCATCACGCCTGAGGCAAAACCTAACAATACCTTTTGTACGATTATCTTTAAATCTTTTTTTAGCAAAAATACAAGTGATGAACCTAAAGTTGTTCCTAAAAATGGTATTAATATTCCTACTGCTAATTGCCACATACTTAACCTTGTGTCCACTTAAAATTCCTCCTTAAATTATTATGCAATTTTTTCCCATTTTTATTTATTTAAAACTTTTCTTATATATAGTATTCAATTAACATAAAATTGTGCATATGTAGGAAGAATCTAATTTAACATTTGGTAAATTGCAAAAAAATAGATAAGGGTTAATTCCTTATCTATTCTAATAATTATACTCTATATTTTACCGATTTTTGCTCTGCATTTTCTTCTATACCTGTTGCAATAACTGTTACCATTACCGCATCATGTATTCTCTCGTCCACTATTGTTCCAAAAATGATATTTGCCTCAGGGTCTAAATATTCTTTTATGTATCCAACTGCATTACTTACTTCGCTTAAGCCTAAATCTGCGCCTCCAGTTATATTTACTATTAAACCTTTTGCTCCTTTTACAGATGTTTCTAAAAGTGGGCTATCTATTGCGTCTATAGCTGCGTCAAGTGCTCTTTGGTCTCCTTCTGCAACTCCTATACCCATGTGTGCAATTCCGCTATCCTTCATAATTGTTCTTACATCTGCAAAATCTATATTTATAAATCCAGGAATTGTTATTAAGTCCGTAATGCCTTGAACTCCTTGTTTTAAAATGCTATCTGCCTCTTGAAAAGCTTGTAACATTGATGTTCCCTTTGGAACAGCTTTTAGCAAGTTATTGTTTTCTACTACAATTAATGCATCTACATTGCTTCTCATTCTTGCAATTCCGTTTTCTGCATTTTCTTTTCTTTTTTTGCCTTCAAACAAGAATGGTTTTGTAACAATTCCAACTGTTAATATTCCCATAGATTTTGCAATTTCACAAACTACTGGTGCAGCTCCTGTGCCTGTGCCTCCGCCCATTCCAGCTGTAACAAACACCATATCTGTATTATTTAAGTATTTTTTTATATTTTCTTCATCTTCTCTTGCAGCCATTTCTCCTAATATTGGATTTGAACCTGCTCCTAAACCTTTTGTTGTGTTTTTTCCAATATTTAATTGCCCAGTTGCCTTAGAACCGAGTTAATGCCTGTTCTTCTGTATTCATTGCAATAAATTGAACATTGCGTATGCCGTCATCTATCATCCTATTTACAGCATTATTGCCTGCCCCTCCAACGCCTATAACTTTTATCTTTACTAAATTATCTTGATTGTCTACATCTGAATACATAATATTTTACATCCTTTCACAGCCGATTAATCAGCTTTTATTTATATTCTATATCATACTACTTTTTTTGGCATTAATCAACAAAAAAATGAAATTTCTTGCACTTTATGCTTATACGTGCTATAATTATTATTGCTCTAGCTATGCTAGAATCATTTTTATTTAAGGGGGATAACAATGCAAACAGACGATTTGCAACTAAAGCACGCTTTTTTTGAGGCTGATACCCCAAAATTGCGTAACCGGATTTATCTCTGTATATTACAGGGCATGAAGGAATGCAAGGGTGATATTTCAAACGATGAACTTACAGCTTTTTTAAATTCTTGTAAGCATGATGTATTGCCCGAAAAGCTCAATGAAATTGGCATAACAATGGATTTCATTGACACCAACGTATATATCGTTGAGGTAAAAAAACGTCTCAATATTTTGAAGAATTCTCTTAGTACTATTATTCGAAATTTTGAGAATATTGCTGAAAAATATCGTATGGTGCCAACATACAGGTATTACAAGGGTTTGGATTGTTCTACTTGCACAATCGGCGAAATTATAATTGAGCATATGGATAGTTTGATGGCAGTTATGGATTCTCTTGAGTCCATAAAGTCTCGTATCTCATTGCTCAGTATTGGTAACGAAGCGACCTGCTTGTCTAGAATCGAAGAATTATATGGTAAAGATTTTACGCCTGTCGTAGATACCATGCTCTGTAAAGAGTTTGGCATTAAGAAGGCATCTTGCTTTACTCCGCATTGGCTGAATATTTTTCTTTCGAGTCTCATGTTGGAAATTTTTAGCACTTTTCTTCAAATGTTTAGTGAGCTACACAAAGGAATAAGAACCAGCTATTTACTGGAATCTAATTCTTCGGCTTGCTCAGACATTCGCACTTTAGATCAGTCTTTGCTTTCCTGCATTAGCATTGCAAACAGGTCTATAGAATTATCAAGTATTCATCTATTTGGTCAGCTCAGTACACCAGGCATACAAACAATGATTAAATCATCATTATCATCTATTGATAATATGCTGAATTTTGGTAAGTCTGCAACCTTCTTGCTTATGAATAATAAGGTTCGTAAGTATGTAATGTCGTGTTATCGGATTGATGCATGCGATGCCGTGCTTGAACTTGCTTCTGCCAAAGTTGTAAGTTATCTTAATGATTTCGGCTTATCAATTGAAAGCCAATAGTTTCCCCAAAGCAATAGGAAGTGTAAATTTACACTTCCTATTTTCCTTTATAATTGTTCAAGTCTTTTTATAACATCTTCTAACATATCCTGATATTTTTTCATTTTTTCTTTTTCTTCTTGTACTTTTGCCTCTGGAGCTTTATTTACAAAGCCTGGGTTTGAAAGCATTTTTGTACTTCTTTCAACTTCTGCTTGTAATCTTTTCTTCTCTGATTCTAGTTTTGCCCTTTCTTCTTCAATATCAACAAGTTCTTCAAATGGTATAAATACTTTTATTCCGTTTGCTAAAGAAGATATAGCATGCTTTGGCACATTTTTTTCGTCTTTTTCAAGAATAATCTTATTTGCAAATCCAAGTTTTTCAATCCATAATTTAGAGCTATTTATCAAATTTTCATATTCTTCATCTTCTATTACAAATATTAAATCAGATTTTTTTGATGGATGTACGTTCATATTTGTTCTAACATTTCTTATTTGGCTTATTAGTGCTTTTATTTCTTCTATATGAGATTCTTCCATTCTAAAGTTATATTCAGGTTTTGCTACTGGCCAAGTAGAAATCATTATGCTTTCATCATTATTATATAATTCAGTATATATTCTTTCTGTAATAAATGGCATTATTGGATGTAGCAATTTTAATACATCACATAATACTTTATTTAGCACTCTTTGTGCAGTAATTCTTGATTGAATATCTGCCTCATTTTGGCTGTCTTTATTATATAGTCTTGTTTTTACAATTTCGATATACCAATCGCAAAATTCATTCCATGTAAAATCATAAATCTTTTGAGCATATACTCCCATGTCAAAATTATCTAAGTTTGTTGTTGCCTCTTCGATTAAAGTATTTAGTTTTGATAATATCCATTTATCTTCATATTTTAGGTCTTTTATATCAAGGTTGTTATAGCAAACTGTTTCTTTGCTTGAAGACTGATTTACATATAACATATTTTCTGGTTCAATATTCATTAATACAAATTTTGCTGCATTCCATAATTTGTTTGCAAAATTTGATGCTGCTTCTAACTTTTCTGGCATATATCTTATGTCGTTTCCAGGCGTTATTCCCATTATTAATGATAGTCTTAGGGCATCTGTTCCATATTTGTCTATTATGTCTAATGGGTCAATTCCATTGCCTAAGCTCTTAGACATTTTTCTACCTTGTGCATCTCTTACTATTCCATGTAATAATATATTTTTAAATGGTACTTTCCCTGTGTGTTCAATTCCAGAAAACATCATTCTAACTACCCAGAAGAATATAATATCATATCCTGTAACTAATGTTGAAGTTGGATAAAAATATTTAAAGTCCTCTGTTTGTTCTGGCCAGCCAAGCGTCGAAAATGGCCATAAGGCTGAGCTAAACCATGTATCTAGTGTATCTGGGTCTTGAGTGATGTGTGTACTTCCACATTTTGTGCATTTGGTTGGAGCGTCCGCTTGAACCATAGTTTCTCCACACTCGTCGCAGTAATATGCAGGAATTCTATGCCCCCACCATAACTGTCTTGAAATACACCAATCTTTAATATTCTCTAGCCAGTTAAAATATATTTTGTCAAATCTTTCTGGAATAAATTTAGTCTCTCCATTTTTTACTGCTTCTATTGCTGGCTTTGCTAGAGGCTCCATTTTTACAAACCATTGCTTAGAAATCATTGGTTCTATTGTTTTATGGCATCTATAACATTTCCCTACATCATGTGTGTAATCTTCAATTTTTAATAATGCACCCATCTGTTGTAGTTTATCCACAATGCGTTTTCTTGCTTCATAAATATCTAATCCTGCAAACTCTGGAACTATATCATTCATAATTCCACTTTCGTCAAATACTTTTATTATTTCTAGATTGTGGTTTATTCCAGCTTGATAATCGTTTACATCATGTGCAGGAGTAAGCTTTACAGCACCTGTTCCAAATTCGGTTTCAACAAATTCATCTGCAATTACTGGTATTTCTCTATTTACTATTGGAAGAATTACTGTTTTGCCAACATAGTCTTTATATCTCTTATCATTTGGATTTACCGCAACTCCAGTATCTCCAAGCATTGTTTCCGGCCTTGTTGTTGCAACTGTTAAAAATTTGCCTTTCTCTCCTTTTATAGGATATTTTATATACCATAAATGAGTAGGTTCTTGTTCGTATTCTACTTCCGAATCAGATATTGTAGTATGACAAGTTGGGCACCAATTAATCATTTTCTCGCCTTTATATATCAAGCCTTTATTGTATAAATTAATAAAAACAGTTTGAACTGCCTTTGATAATCCTTCATCAAGTGTAAATCTCTCTCTTGACCAATCACAAGAACTTCCTAGTTTTTTAATTTGTTTTGTAATTGTTCCTCCATACTCCTTTTTCCATTCCCAAGCTCTTTCTAAGAATTTTTCTCTTCCAAGTTCTTCTTTAGAAGTCCCTTCTTCTTTTAATTTTGCAACAATCTTTGCTTCTGTTGCAATAGATGCATGGTCTGTACCTGGTACCCAAAGAGTATTGTATCCAGACATTCTCTTATATCTAATTAAAATATCTTGCAAAGTTTCATCTAACGCATGTCCCATATGTAATTTTCCAGTAATATTTGGTGGCGGAAT
>CAZXVQ010000021.1:0-12626 GCA_964644295.1 uncultured Clostridium sp. | reverse complement strand
TTTATGTATTTAATAAGAGACAAAAAGACTGGTGAAATATGGTTTGTTGGTACAGTTTATGAACCAAATTCTTGGGAGAATGATAAAACAGATTATGGGTATAGATAAGTTGAAAGGCAGGTTAAATCTTATTACCTAAAAAAGATGTAAAGCAATTTGTGCAGGTATGTATGTTTTAATATAAAATAGTGTGAAACAAAGAATAACTAGAAATTAGAAAAACTAATTTTTAGTTATTTTTTTATGCGAATTTTCTAAAGATTATACTTTATAGAAAAATAAAAATTTTTTTGAAAAAGATTACATTTTGAGTGCCATTCAAAAATTTAATTAATGATAAAGTATCCAGGAGCAAATAAAGTTATTGAAAACATAGAAGAAAAGGAAAATGCTGATATCTATGCACAAGCAAAAGAGACATAAGGGGTGGTTTTGCTTATTATAAAATGAAATGAAAATATGTAGCGACAAAATACACCAAGGAGGTGGTGTGGCAGCACCAATTGCTTCTCAAGTGTTAGGCGAGGTATTGCCATATTTGGAAATAAAAAAAGATAATGAAGAGCAGGAGGAGCCGCAAGAAGTAGAAGTTCCAAATATAATTGGACTTTCAGAAAAAGAAGCAAAAGAAGTATTAGATGATGTTGGATTAACTTTAGAAGTAGAAGAAAATACAAAAGAAGATGGGGCAAATCAAGAAGAAACATCTACAGCAACAATAATAGAACAATTGCCTAAAGCTGGAATTAAAATAAAGCAAGGCACATCTGTTATAGCTTATACAAATTAGCTATAAGCTATAATAGTTGCAATTTATTGGGGATATTTTCAAGGCACTATTATGGTATTATTACAGCACTTTACAAATATAAAATAAAAAAATTAAGCAGACCCCCTATACAAAAATAAATTTTAATTATATAATGTACATGTAAAATTGGCAGAAATAGCAATTGCTATGTACCAACTAAAATATTAACCGGCAAAACCTAGAAAGGAAGGTAATAAAATTATGAATTTAAAAAATATATTAGCTGGAGTAGAAGGATTAAAAGGAAAAGGAGAAATAGATAGAGAGGTTACATCTATTACAAATGATTCTAGAAAAGTAGTTGAAGGAAGTATGTTTTTTGCAATAAAAGGCTTTGACACAGATGGAACAGTGTACATTCCAAACGCAATAGAAAATGGAGCAAAAGTAATTTTAGTAGACGAGGTGGCACCACTAAAAGATTTAAAATTGCCTGCAGATGTTACACTACTTGTTGTACCAGACGCAAGATATGCAATGGCAATATGTGCATGCAACTATTATGATAACCCATCTAGAAAATTCAAATTAATTGGCGTTACAGGAACAAAAGGCAAAACAACAACAACATATATGATGAAAAAAATATTTGAAAAACAAGGAATGAAAACCGGGCTTGTAGGAACTATTGCAGTATACAGCGGAGATAAAAAATTAAAAGATAGTGACAGAACCACACCAGATAGCATAGAGCTTCAGGAGCTTTTTGCACAAATGGCAGAAGATGACTGCCAGGTTGTTGTAATGGAGGTGTCTTCTCAAAGTTTAAAATTAAGCAGAGTAGCAGGATGCGATTTTGATATAGGAGTATTTACAAATTTTTCGGAGGACCATATAAGCCCAAAAGAACATCCAAATATGCAAGATTATTTTGAATCAAAATTAAAACTATTTAGCATGTGCAAATATGGATATATAAATATAGACGATTTGGAGGTTTGCAAAGTTCCAAAACTTGTACAAAACTGCGAAATAAAAACATATGGAATAGATAATAGCTGCAACTTACTTGCAAAGGATATTACAATAACAAATTCGTATGTAGATTTTAAAGTAAAAATAGGGGAAAGAAACGAGCGTGTAAAGGTTGGAATACCAGGAAGATTTAGCGTGTATAACAGCTTAGCTGCAATAAGTGTAGCAACAAAATTAGGCTGTTCTGCAGATACAATAAAGGAAGCATTACTAGAGGTGCGTGTTCCAGGCAGATCAGAGCTTGTAAATAATAGCAAAGAGCTTACCATAATGATAGATTATGCCCATTCTCCAGAGAGTTTGGAAAACATACTAAACGCTTTAAAATCATATACTAGAGGCAGAGTAATTTCTCTATTTGGATGTGGAGGAGATAGAGACTCTAGTAAAAGACCAATCATGGGAGAAATATCTGGAAAAATAGCAGACTTTACAATAATAACTTCAGACAATCCAAGAACAGAAGAACCACAAAAAATAGTTGACCAAATAGAAGTAGGAATAAAAAAGACAAAAGGAAAATATATTGCTATAGTAGACAGAATAGAAGCAATAAAATATGCAATAAATATGGCAAATAAGAAAGATATAATTTTACTTGCAGGAAAAGGCCATGAGCCTTACCAAGAAATTAATGGAGTAAAATATCCATTTGACGAAAGGGTAATAGTTAATCAAATAATCAAAGGAGAAATCTAACGGAAAGGACAAAATAACAATAATGGAATACCAAATTAAAATACTATTGTTATCATTTACAATTGCCTTTGTGATATCATTAGTAATAATACCATTGCTCAAAAAAAAGAAAATAGGACAAAATGAAAGAGAAGATGGACCAAGTTCACATTTAAATAAACAAGGAACTCCAACAATGGGGGGAATAATAATTATAATATCGCTAATATTTGTAGGATTATCTCTATATGCAGGATATTCACTAAAAATAGCAGAAGTAGAGAAAACAACGGCTCAAAAGTTTTTACCAATATTGCTAGCAACAGTAGGTTTTGGCTTAGTAGGTTTTGTGGACGATTTTAAAAAAATTATTTTAAGAAACACAGAGGGACTAAGACCTAGATACAAAATGCTTGGTTTATTAGTAGTAGCAACAATATTTATAGTTTATTTAGTTGGGGTTATGGACATTGGAACAGACATATACATACCATTTGCAAAAACAACACTTGAACTTCCAATATGGCTATATATACCATTTGCAATAATAGTAATGCTTGCAACAACAAATGCAATAAATTTAACAGATGGAATAGATGGATTAAGTACATCTGTAACAACAATAATATTAACATGTTTAACAGTTATAGGAGTAACTTTAGGAGAAAAGGAAATTATAATATTTGGCTCAGGATTAATAGGAATATGTTTAGCATTTTTACTGTTTAACTTGCATCCAGCCAAAATATTTATGGGAGATACCGGTTCATTGCTTTTAGGGGGAGCTGTATCTGTTATGGCAATATACTTAAAAATGCCAATATTACTATTAATAATAGCAATAGTCCCTGTATTAGAAACCTTATCAGATATTATACAGGTAGCATATTATAAAAAAACTGGAAAGAGAGTCTTTAAAATGGCACCACTGCATCATCATCTTGAGTTAAGCGGATGGCATGAAAACACAATCGTTTCAGCATTTAGCATTGTTACGTTGGTTGCCTGTATTGTTGGACTTTTGGTAATATAAAAATAGGAAGGATGAACTAATGCAAAATAGTAAAGAGAACAAAAAAACAAAAAAGTTGAATTATTTTTTAAACAATAAAATGGATTACGTGTTATTTATAACTGTGCTTATTTTGTTGGCACTAGGTGTTGTTATGGTCTTGTCTGCAAGTGCCCCTTCCGCATTATCACAAACAGGAAGTAGCTATACATATTTTTTAAAACAGTTTATTTTTGCAGTTATAGGAATAATTTTAATGCTAATTATATCTAAAATAGATTATAGAAAATATAAGAAATATTATTGGGCCATTTATGTTATATCTGTTGCAATTTTGCTATTAGTGCTAGTACCAGGACTAGGCAAAAGCGTAAATGGAGCATTAAGATGGATTCAAATACCGGGGCTTCGGACAATTTCAGCCATCAGAGATTACTAAAATAGGACTTATAATATTTTATGCTGGGTATTTATCAGACCATAAGGCAGAACTAAAAGATTTTTGGCGCGGGTTTGTTAAACCATTTGTATTTTTAGCAATACCCATATTGATACTATATAAAATTCAAAACCACTTAAGCGT
Organism: uncultured Clostridium sp.; assembly: GCA_964644295.1. GTDB lineage: Bacteria > Bacillota > Clostridia > TANB77 > CAG-508 > CAG-245. The sequence continues at coordinate 8,567 of CAZXVQ010000021.1, read as the reverse complement.
ATCTTTAGTAATAGGAGCAGTAACCTGTGTAATGATGTTAATGGCAGGAGTTAGGATGCTACACTTTGTTGGAGCAGGTTTTGCAGGAGCACTTGGCATTGCAGCATTAGTAGTAAAGGGAATAACGTCAGATTCTGGAGACTTCAGATTAGATAGAATACAAGTATTTTTCGACCCGTGGTCAGATGCAACAGGAACAGGTTACCAAATGATACAGAGTTTGTATGCGATTGGCTCAGGCGGATTGTTTGGCGTAGGACTTGGAAACAGTAAGCAAAAATATTTATACATACCAGAGCCACAAAACGATTTTATATTTGCTATAGTTGCAGAAGAATTAGGCTTTGTAGGCTGTGTTGCAATAATAGTACTATTTGCAATATTTGTTTGGAGAGGCATAATAATATCTATGAGGGCGCCAGATATGTTTGGAAGCCTGCTTGCAATAGGAATAACAACATTAGTTGGAGTACAAGCAATAATAAACATAGCAGTTGTAACAGCATCAATACCAACAACCGGTATGGCACTTCCATTTTTTAGCTACGGAGGAACTGCACTTGTAATACTATTATCCTCTGTGGGAATACTGCTCAACATTTCGCGTGCAGGCTCCAAAGTTTGAAAGCCGGGTTTAAATGCGTCTACTAATTTGCAGTTGGTGCTTTTGAGTTCTTTAATTTAAAGAAAAAATTCAGCTAAATTGGGCATAGGTAACCCTTTATAAAAAACCTAAATAATATAAGGAGAAAAATGTAAGTAATAAATGCTACATTTATAAATTAATATGAAAGTTATAATTGCAGCTGCTGGAACTGGAGGTCATATTAATCCAGGAATAGCAATAGCAAACAAAATAATGGAAAAAGAGCCCGATTCTAAAATTATTTTTATTGGTACAGACAGGGGATTAGAAACCGATTTAGTTCCAAGAGCAGGCTATGAGCTAAAAAAAATTGATGCATATGGAATTAACAGAAAAATCAACCTAGACAATATAAAGAGATTATATAAAACTATAAAATCTGTTGGGCAGGCAAAGAAAATTTTGCAGGAATTTAATCCAGATATTGTAGTTGGAACAGGAGGGTATATTTGTGTCGCAGTAGGAAGAGCGGCACAGAAGTTAAATATTCCAATTGTTTTACACGAAAGTAATGCTTTCCCAGGAATAGCAGTAAAGCTTTTTTCCAAAAGAGCAAAAATTTTGTTAGGATTTGAAGACGCAAGAACAAGGCTTCCAAAGGCAAGAGAATTGGTCGTAACAGGCACACCTTCCAAAATAAGCAAAACCAGACTTTCAGAAAGTCAAAAAAAAGACAAAATAAAAGAACTTGGATTAAAAGAAAATATGCCGATTGTGCTAGTGTTTGGTGGTAGCCAAGGAGCTAAAAGTATAAATGAAGCAATGCTTGGAATAATTAAAAATAGGTTAAACGCAAAATATCAAATAATATGGGCAGCAGGTCAAAAAAATTACAATGAGCTAAAAACAAATTTTGAAAAACAAAATTCAAATATAGATAATATTGAAAATGTTAAAATATTACCATACATATATAATATGCAAGAAATAATGGAATTAAGCAATTTAATGGTATGCAGAAGCGGGGCAATGACAATAACCGAGATTTCAACGCTTGGTAAACCCGCAATATTTATACCATTCCCATTTGCAACAGAAAATCATCAGGAATATAATGCAAGAGTATTAGAAAAAGTTAATGCTGCAAAAATAATATTAGATAAAGATTTAACTTCATCAAAACTTAATATAACAATAAATGAGATGGTATCTGACACAAGCAAGTTAGCACAAATGGGAGAAAACGCAAAAAAAGTAGCAATTCAAAATGTAGAAGACAGAATATATGCGGAAATAGTAAAATATTGTAATATAAAAAATAAAATTTAATATTGCAATGCTAGTAATCAGGCTGTATAATATAGCTTGATTATATTTATATTAGAAGAGTTAGGAGATAGAAATGACTGATAAATTGATTATTGTTGAGTCCCCAGCAAAAGCAAATACAATAAAAAAATTTTTAGGGGGAAACACAAAAGTTGTTGCTTCAATGGGACACATTAGAGACTTGCCAAAGTCTAAAATAGGTGTAGATATTGAACACGATTTTGAACCAGAATACATAAATATTAGGGGAAAAGGAGACTTAATAAAGTCACTAAAAAAAGATGCAAAAGATGCAAAAAAAGTATATCTCGCAACTGACCCTGACCGTGAAGGAGAAGCAATTGCATGGCATTTAGCACATATTTTGGAAATTCCAGAAGACAGTGTGTGTAGAGTAACTTTTAACGAGATTACAAAAGAAACAGTCCAGGAATCAATCAAAAAGCCAAGAAAAATAGATATGAATTTAACAAACGCACAGCAAGCAAGACGTGTGTTAGACAGAATAGTAGGATACAAAATAAGCCCACTTCTATGGAAAAAGGTAAAGCCGGGGCTATCTGCAGGAAGAGTTCAATCTGTTGCAGTAAAGCTAATAGTAGATAGAGAAAATGAAATAAGAAACTTTATTCCAGAGGAATATTGGAATATATATTCAACTTTAGTGCAAGAAAAAACTAAAAAGGAATTTGAAGCAAAATATTATGGCAAAAATGGCAAAAAGCAGGAACTACACAAAAAAGAAGAAGTAGACGAGATATTAGCAAATATTAAAGGTGGAAAATATATAGTTACAAATGTAAAAAATGGAGAAAAAAAGAAAACTCCAGCACCACCTTTTACAACAAGCACAATGCAACAAGAAGCATCTAGAAAATTGGGCTTTACACTAAAAAAGACAATGTCTGTAGCACAAGGATTATATGAAGGTGTTAGAATATCTGGCAAAGGCAGCATTGGACTTATAACATACATGAGAACAGATTCCACAAGAATATCTGAAGAAGCAAGGCACAGCGCCAAAGAGCAAATTACTAAAACATATGGAGCAGAGTATTACGAGAACAGATATTACAGGCAAAGCGGAGATGCACAAGATGCTCACGAAGGAATAAGACCAACATACATATACTTAACACCCGAAAGCATAAAGGATTCATTATCTTCAGACCAATACAAATTATATAGGTTAATTTACAACAGATTTTTGGCAAGTCAAATGTCTGCTGCAATTTATGACACCATAAATGTAGATATTGAAGTTAACAATTACAACTTTAAGGCAAATGGACAAAACCTAAAATTTAAGGGCTTTATGACATTATATGTGGAAGGAAATGATTTAGGAGAAGAGGACGAAGAAAATGCAAGTATTCCTAAGTTAGAGCCAAATGAAGTTGTAAAGGAAAAGAAAATAACTCCAAAGCAAAGTTTTACAGAGCCTCCTGCAAGATACACAGAAGCAAGCCTAGTAAAAGAGCTAGAGGCAAAAGGAATAGGCAGACCAAGTACATATTCGCCAACAATTACAACTATTTTAGAGCGTAGATATATAGAAAAAGAAAAAAAGCAACTTGTGCCAACTGAGCTTGGAGAAGTTGTAAATAAGCTTTTAACCGAGAACTTTAAAGAAATTATAAATGTGGAATTTACCGCCGGAATTGAGAGCAAATTTGACGAGGTGGCTTCTGGAAAAGAGGAATGGAAACAGATAATTAGAGATTTTTATCCGTCATTTGCAGAAGAGCTTGAAAGGGTAGATAAAGAGCTTGAACATGTTAAATTACAAGAAGAAGTAACAGATGTAATATGTGATAAATGCGGAAGAAACATGGTAGTAAAAATGGGAAGGTTTGGAAAGTTTTTAGCATGCCCTGGATACCCAGAATGTAAAAATGTAAAACCATTTGTTGTAACAATAGATGTGCCATGCCCTGTATGTGGAGCAAAAGTACAAGTTAGAAAGACAAAAAGAAGAAAAAATTATTACATTTGCGAGAACAACCCAAAATCATGTAATTATATATCTTGGAATGCACCAAAAGTGGGCGAAAAATGGAGCCCCGAAGATGTCAAAACCAGTAGCAAGAAAAAAACGTCAACAAGGAAGAAAAGAACAACCACAAAATCAAAAAAATAAATTTATTCCCGAAAAAAATTGACACTACTAAGGTTGGCTTGTAAAATTTGAAAAAAGCGAAAAAATGTAGTATAATTAAATTATGTAAATCCAAAAAGGAGGATTCGCAGTATGTCTGAAGAAGAAAGAGTCCGGGAGATGAATCTACTAAACCAAAAGTGCCAAAATTGCATGGAAAAGGGAGAACGGGAAGGATTTCCTGTAAGCCATTCTGAATGCAAATATTGCAAAGTAGGAAGAAAGATCCACGAATTGGACAATGCAACCCAATGGGGCAGTGTCGACTGGACAAATTCCAGGTATGAAGGAATTTACGACAGCTTCTGAAGCAGAAAGGGTAGCCGAGAATACGGCTATCCTTTTTTTGTATTGCATTTTTTGGGGGAAAGGACGAAAAATTATGCCATATGGATTGCTAAAACAAGAAAATTGATGTATAATAAATAATCAATAAAATTCAAGGAGAAGGGCTAAATGGAAAACAATAATATTGAAATCAAAGGAGAAACTTATAAAGTATTTAACCAAGCAATAAAAGAATTTTACCATCTAGATGAAGAGCAAAAAGATGTAAATACAATAGCAAATGCAGAAGGAAATATTCATATAGAGCCCAAAATAATAATAAATAGATTAAATAATACTCTAAAACTAGAGATTAAGATAGGACAGAAGCAGTTTTATAAAGTAAAATCGCTTCCCGAATTCTTTGACCGATTTTTAAATAAAGAAAAATATAAATATGGAGCAAAGCTAGATTTTGTGCATGAAAGAGAGCAATTTGTAGAGGAAGATAGACGTCTTTTGGATTTTGTACTTAAATATGCAGAGATTATTAAGTATGCAAACGAATCTGCAACTGGATATGATTACTACACAAAAAGAATGGGAGAGGACGCAATTGTTTTGTCTAATACGGGGTTAGACGAATTGTTCGATTCTTTGAAAGAAAGAGCAGTTATTGTTGAAAATCAGTATTCTACAAATAGCATTTTGTTTGTTCAAAATGAACCAGATATAAAATTCGAGCTAAAGGAGAAGGATAAAAAAGAATATAAAATAACAACCAATATAGATATATATGACTATACGCTTTACAGTGGCAATGAATATACATATATGTTGCTCGGGAAAAAATTTTATAGATGTTCTAAAGAATACACAAATACTGTAATAAAGTTGTTAGGAATATTTAGAAAGAATTTTACAAAAGAAATTGTGCTTCCAGAAGTGCAGTTGGTTAATTTCTTTTCTATAATAGAGCCAAATATAAAAAAATTTTTGCAGATTTCGCAAGAACTATATAAGAAAATAGAAAAGTACATTCCAGCAGAGCTGTATGCGAGGTTATTTCTAGATTACAACGAGAAAAATTATATATTAGCAGACGTAAGATTTGTATATGACAATGTTGAGATAAATCCATTAGATGAAAAAGACCATAATGTTCAACTGCCAAGGAATACAATAAAAGAGGACAAACTGCTAAACATGTTAGTAAAAAGTGGATTTATGCTAGACCAGAAAAATAATAGATTAATTTTAGCAAATGATGACAAAATATATGAATTTTTAACATCGGATATTAATACATATATGCAAAATTTTGAAGTTCTAGCCACAGATAGTTTTAAGGCAAAAGAGGTAAGAACCCCAACAAGCATAAATTTGGGCGTGAGAATAGAAAATAATTTTCTTGAAATAGATTTTGAAAATTTAGGATTTGATATAGAAGAACTTCAAAAAATAATGAAACAATATAAACTAAAGAAAAAGTACCACAGATTAAAAGATGGAAGTTTTGTAAATTTAGAAGATAATGAAGCAGTAAAGCTTATAAATAGTGTAACCCAAGATATAGACATAGACTATTCTATGATAAAACAAAATACTTTAAAACTTCCAGTGTATAGAGCTTTATATTTAGAAAAAATACTTGAAAAAAATTCTATAATACACGCAACAAAAGATGATAAGTTTAAAGATTTGCTTGAACATGTAGATGTAAAAAAAATAAACGAAAATTTTACACTACCTAAAAACATGAATGCAAATCTAAGAGAGTACCAGAAAGTTGGTGCACAATGGTTACAGATGTTAGATTACTATGGGTTAGGTGGAATTCTGGCAGATGATATGGGACTTGGAAAAACAATTCAAGTATTGTGTGTAATTTGTTCATATTTAGAAAGCTGTGAAGGCACAAAAAAGCCAACTATGGTTGTATGCCCAAGCTCGCTATGTTTAAATTGGCAAAGTGAAATAAAAAAGTTTACAAAAGGAGTAACATCACTTGTAATTCACGGAACACAAGAAGAAAGACAAAGAAAAATAGAAAGTATTCCAAATTACAACATAGTAATAACATCATATGAACTTTTAAGAAGGGACATAGAAGAATACAAAAAGCATGATTATAGCTTTAAATATATAGTTGCAGACGAGGCACAATATATAAAAAATAACAATACTCAAAACGCAAAAACAATAAAATACATAAATGCAGAAACAAGATTTGCATTAACTGGAACACCAATAGAAAACTCGCTTGCAGAGTTATGGTCAATATTTGACTTTATAATGCCAGGATATTTATTTGGCTACAGAAAATACAAGGAATTATACGAAACTCCAATAATAAAAGAAAATGATGAACAAGCAATGCAAAGGCTAAAAAAACTGATAGAACCATTTGTATTAAGAAGAATAAAAAAAGAGGTATTAGAAGAACTTCCAGATAAAATAGTAACAGTATTAACAAGCCAGATGTGTGAAGAACAAAGGGATATTTATATGTCGTATTTGGCAAATGCAAAAACAAGTGCATTGCACGAAATAAAAGAAAATGGCATAGAGAAAAGCCAAATAAAAATATTGGCATTGCTTACAAGGTTAAGACAAATATGTTGCCATCCAAGTTTATTTATAGAAAATTATAACGGAGAAAGTGGAAAACTAAATCAATGTATAGAAATAATAAAAAATGCAATTCAATCAGGCCACAAAATTTTATTGTTTTCGGTTTATACATCAATGTTTGAACTAATAGAAAAAAAGTTAAAACAAGAAAATATAGAATATTTAAAACTTACAGGGCAAACTAAAGTATCAGAAAGGCTTGATTTAGTTGATGAATTTAATAATAACCCAGACAAAAAATTATTTCTAATATCACTAAAAGCAGGAGGAACAGGACTAAATTTAATTGGAGCAGATATGGTAATTCACTATGACCCATGGTGGAACTTATCTTCGGAAAACCAAGCAACAGACAGAACCTACAGAATAGGTCAAAAGAAAAATGTACAGGTATACAAATTAATAACACAAAATTCAATAGAAGAAAAAATATACGAACTTCAAAAAAGAAAAGAAAAATTAATAGACAACATGCTGTCTACAAATCAAACATTTATTAGCAAGCTATCTAAGGAAGATATTATGAATTTATTTGAATAATACTATTAAAAAGCATGAGGTATAAGTAAATATTTTTGGCGAGAAGGAATAGGTAATGAATAACGGAATAATAGTAATAGGCGGTGGCTTAGCAGGTTGTGAGGCTGCATATCAAATAGCAAAAAGAGGAATAAAGGTAAAATTGTATGAAATGAAGCCAGAAAAATTTTCTCCTGCACACTCAAATACAAATTTAGCAGAAATTGTATGTAGTAATTCTTTTAAATCTAATTTGCATACAAACGCATGTGGATTATTAAAAGAAGAACTAAGAATTTTAGATTCTCTACTAATAAAAATAGCAGATAAAACAGCAGTTCCTGCAGGTCAAGCTTTGGCAGTAGATAGAGAAGAATTTGCCAAATGCGTGACTGCAGAATTAGAAAAAATGGAAAATGTGCAAATTATTAGAAAAGAAGTTGGAAAAAAAGATTGTGGCAACTGTACGGATGAAACTAGCAATTTAGAAACTGACGCTTCCATAAAGGAAATGTGCAAAAACAATATAGTAATAATTGCAACAGGGCCACTTACGTCTGATAATCTATCAAAAGAAATTATAGAACTTACAGGCGAAAACAATTTACATTTTTATGATGCTGCAGCGCCAATTGTATCTAAAGACAGTATAGATATGAATATCGCTTTCTACGGGAACAGGTACGAGCAAGAAAGGCAAAAAGATGAAGATGTAGAAGAATGGCTTGAGAAAAACAAGAAAAATCAGCAATTATCTAAAAAGAATAATGAGGATATCAGCTACATAAATCTTCCAATGAATAAAGAAGAATATGAAAGCTTTTGGAATGAGCTTGTAAATGCAGAAGTAGCAGAATTACACAATTTTGAGGCAAGAGAAATATTCGAGGGCTGTATGCCAGTAGAAGTAATGGCAAAAAGAGGTAAAGACACTTTGAGATATGGACCGCTTAAACCAATGGGATTTACAGACCCAAGAACTGGCTCTAGACCATATGCAGTTGTACAACTAAGGCAGGACAACAAAGAAGGAACAATATATAATATAGTAGGATTTCAAACAAACCTAAAATT
>CAZXVQ010000020.1:1226-12846 GCA_964644295.1 uncultured Clostridium sp. | reverse complement strand
TTCTCAGAATTTTTACCATTTCTTGCCATTGTAGTTTAATAAATTATAATCTTACTCATATAAATCTTACTCATATATTGACCAAGTTACTGCTAGGTATTATTGCCTAAGGTTTCTACGGTGTCTAAGATTTGTTTGCTTGAAATTGGTCCAGGACGTAAAATCTCAATTTTATTAGTCGAACAATCTACAATAGTGCTCGCCACATTAAATGATACTGTTCCTTCTAATATTCCATTTAGCTTTGGAAATGACTTTTCTATTTCATCTAGGCTAGTGCAAACATTTTCTCCGCTTCTATTTGCACTACTCATAAAAATTGGACAGCCTACATTTTTTATTAATTCCTTTAACTGTTTAGATGTTGCCATTCTAACTGCAATAGTTCCTCTACTACTTCCTACATAATCAGGAACTTCGTTTTTTTTCTTTAAAACCAAAGTAATAGGACCTGGCATAAAAGCATGTATTAACATTTCTGCTCTTGAATCTACTACAGCAATGCTTTTTATTTGTTCTTCATCTGCACACATTATGGGAAATGCCTTAGTTTTTGGCCTATTTTTCAACACTGCCAAATTCATAAATGCTCTTTTTGAATTTATTCTTGCACACACACCGTAAACTGTATCTGTTGGCACACTAATTACGCCATCATTTTTTAGAATTTGTGCCAGTTCTTTTAATTCGTTTCCTTTATATCTTTTTACCATTTATTTTCCTCTTTTCACCTCTGTATTATAATCTAATATTGTTGGTATTTCAAGCAATTAATCGATTTATGTAAATATAGTTAGTAATAAGGCTTTTCATAAAACAAAAAATCCTCCTGCCTATTGACTTTTTTTTAGATTATTATAAAATATGGGTATAAAGCTATGAGGAGATGTAGATATGTATGAATTTGTTTCGCTTTCTGAGGAAGATACTAAAAAATTTGCAAGGGATTTTGCAGCTGGACTTGATAAAAACTCGATTGTAATTTTGTCTGGAGATTTGGGTTCTGGCAAAACAAAGTTTACTGAAGGTGTTCTTAAATATTTTGGTCTAGAAAATGAAATTTCTAGTCCTACCTTTACAATTGTAAATGAATATGATGCACCAGATTTTAAGATTTATCATTTTGACCTTTATAGACTTAGTGATATAGATGAGTTTTATGCCATGGGCGGAGAAGAGTATTTGCATAATGGCGTTTGTATTTTTGAATGGGGCGAAATGATTGAGAATATTCTACCAAGTGGATATACGAAAATTTCTTTTTCTAGAGATTTGGATAATGAGAATTTGCGCAAATTAAAAATTGAAAAGTTTTAGAAAGGACTTGTTTTTATAATGAAGATTTTGGCAATTGATACTTCTTCTAAAAATTGCTCTGTTGCAATTGTTGAAGTAGATAGTAATAATTTTAATGTAATAGTTTTTAATAATAGCGATGACGAAAAAACTCATTCTCAGAAGTTAATGCCAATGGTTGACAGCAGTTTTAAGTCATGTAATATTACTTTGGATGATATAGATTTACTTGCATGTTGTTTGGGACCCGGCTCTTTTACTGGAATTAGAATTGGTATTGCTTCTGTTAAGGCTTTTGCAGATGTAAAAAATATTCCTACAGTTGGGGTTACATCTCTTGAGAGTTTGGCTTATAATGTTTGTGAAAATGGTTTGGTTTGCCCTATTATAGATTGTAAAAATAATAATGTTTATGCAGGTTTATTTTCAAATGGAGCAAATAAGCCTTATGTGCAAGTTGCAGATAACATGGCAGATTCTATTGATGGCTGTTTAGATAAACTTATAGAAAATATTAACGGTCATTTTGTAAATGATAAGAATAATTTAATTACTTTTGTTGGAGATGGAAGTATTTTGCATAAAGATTTTATAACTGCAAAGTTTGCAAATTCAGGCATGAACATTAACTTTTCTAAATGTAATGTTCAATCTGGTATCTCTCTTGCAAAATGTGCATATTACAAATATTTAAATGGAGAATTTGGAGATTCTAACTACATCAGCCCTATTTATTTAAGAAGGTCTCAAGCAGAACGTGAAAAATTTGGTGAGTAGTTTTGTTATTTATGCAAAATAATATATAGAAAGGAATGCTTTTTAGCATTAATTTAAAAATGGAAGAAACAAATTTAAATACTGGCGCAAAATCAAATGTATCAATACTGCCAATAAACATTGAGCCAATGACTTTTGCAGATTTGGGAAAAATTAAGAATTGTTTAGAGGCTGACTTTGATGATTTGTGGAATTCTGAAGTGCTGGAAGATGAATTGCAAACTGAAACTTCTAAGTATATTGTTGCCAAAACTAAAGATACTAATATTATTGTTGGTTTTGCAGGAGTTAAAATTGTTGTAGATGAGGCAGAATTAATGTATATTGTAACTCACAAAAGTTATAGACATTGTGGAGTTGCAAGTACAATGCTTACACATATTATTTCTATGTGTAAAAAGGATAATATTAGAAAATTAAATTTAGAAGTAAATATTAAAAATACTCTTGCAATTAATTTGTATAAAAAGTATAATTTGAAGGAAGTTGGATTAAGGAAAAAATATTATAATAACACAGATGACGCTCTATTAATGTCAGTTTATTTTTAAAAAATATTATACGCGTTAAAAGATAAAATTTAGGAGGAATCACGAATGAAAAACGAATTTGAACTTTCATACAGAAATTTAAAGTCTACATGTAACCCAAATCTTTTTAAGTTTGAAACGACCGAAAGTCTTGAGCCAATTGAAGGTGGTATTGGACAAGACCGTGGAATTAAAGCTTTGGAGTTTGGTCTTAATGTAGATATTAATGGTTATAATGTATTTATGGAAGGTCCTAGTGGTGTTGGTAAAACTATGTATGTTAAGCACTATTTGGACAATCTTTCTAAAAAGAAAAAAGTACCTCAAGATTGGTGCTATGTTTATAACTTTGATAATCCAAATGAGCCTGTTGCTATCCCTCTTGCCGCTGGACAAGGTCAAGAGTTTAAGGATTCAATGGATAGATTTATTAATGATATTAAGCACGATATTAAAGAAACTTTTGGAAACGAGGATTTTGAAAAGGAAAAAGCTTTAATTAAGCAAGAATACGATAATAAACGATTAGCATTAATGACTAAGCTAAATGAGACTTCTTCGCAATATGGATTTCAGGTAAAGTCTGCCACAAATGGAATTTATATGATGCCTGTAATTAATGGTAAAACTATTGAAGAAGAGGAATTTGAAAAACTTGATGATAAAACAAAAAAGGAGTTTGAAGATAAGTCTTCTATTGTTCAGCAACACGTTATGGAGGCTATTTCTCAAATTAAGGCAATTCAGTCTGAGTCTGATAAAAAAGTTAATGAGTGGCAATCTAATGTTGCGCTTTTAACAGTAAATGCCCATATTAATTATATAAAGGCAAATTTTAAAAGGAATAAGAAAATAAATAAGTTCCTAGATGATGTTAAAAAAGATATTTTGAAGAATGTTGGTGCATTTTTAACTAATGACGATACAAATAAAAATGTTCCTCAACAGCCACTTCAAAAGCCGGAGATGCAAAAGCCTTGGCTAAATTATAGGGTAAATTTATTTATAGATAATAGCAAAGCGGAAGGCGCTCCAGTTATAATGGATTCCAATTATTCATATCCAAATTTATTTGGTAAATTGGAATATGAAAATTATTATGGAAGTTTAAAAACAGATTATACAATGTTAAAGCCCGGCCTTCTTCATATTGCAAATGGCGGATATTTAATTATGCAGGCTACAGATATTCTTTCTAATCAATTTTGCTACGAGACATTAAAAAAGGTTTTAAGAACAAAAGAGCTTGGAATAGAGACCATGTCAGATTCCCATAGTTCCATGGTTATGGTTTCTTTAAAGCCAGAGCCTATACCTTTAAATCTTAAAGTAATTTTAATTGGAAGTGATGGGGTTTACCAAACTTTAATGTCTGTGGACGAAGATTTTAGAAAATTGTTTAAAATTAAGGTTGAATTTGAGGAAGAAGCACCTTTAACAGTTGAAAATATGAATAAGCTTGCTCGTGTAATTCACGGTTTTTGCTTAAATGAGGAGTTGCCTCCTTTGGATAAATCTGCTATGGCAAAAATGGTGGAGTATTCTTCAAGGCTTGCTGATGATCAAACTAAACTTTCTACAAAGTTTAGCAAAATAACACAAATTGTTGGTGAGGCTGCAACTCTTGCCAAGTTAAATAGAGAAAAAGTTATTACTGGTGAAATTATAGATGAAGCTCTTAGTCAAAGAGATGAAAGAGTTCAAAAGTATAACGAAAAATATATAGAAATGATTAGCAACAATACCCTTTTAATAGACACTGCAGGTTCTAAAATTGGTCAAATTAACGGACTTACAGTTATGACCATTGGTGATTATTCTTTTGGTTTGCCTGCTAAAATAACCGCAAATACTTATGTTGGCAAAAATGGAATTATAGATATTGAACGTGAAGTTGAAATGTCTGGGTCAACTCATTCTAAGGGTATATTAATTCTTGCAGGGTATTTAGGTGAGATGTTTGCTCAGGATATGCCTTTATCTTTAACCGCAAGTTTATGTTTTGAACAATTGTACAATGGTGTGGACGGAGATAGTGCATCAAGTGCAGAACTTTATGCTATACTTTCTAGCTTGTCCGGTGTTCCAATTAATCAATCTATTGCAGTTACTGGTTCTGTAAATCAAAAAGGCGAAATTCAGCCAATAGGTGGAGTTAATGAAAAAATTGAAGGTTTCTTTAAGATTTGCAAAATGCGTGGGCTAGATGGCTCTCACGGAGTTATGATTCCAAGTTTAAATCAGAAGAACCTAAACTTATCTGATGAAGTTGTGGAAGCTGTAAAAAATAAATTGTTCCATGTTTATGCCATTTCTACAATTGACCAAGGAATTGAACTTCTAACAGGAGTGCCTTCTGGCAGGAAAGATTCAACAGGAAAGTTTCCTGCAGGTAGTGTTAATTGTTTGGCATATGCCAAATTAAGAAAATATGCTAAAATTAGCACAAAAGATGAATATTAAACAAAATAAAGAGGGGCTCTTAGGGCCCTCTTTTATATTTTTATTCTTTGCTTTCTGTTGCTGTTTCTGTGTTTTCTTCTGTAGTTGTTTTTGCTTCAGCTGCTGGCTCTTCTGCAGAAGCTTCTGTTTCAGCTACTGGCTCTTCTGCAGGTGTTTCTGTTTCAGCTGCTGGCTCTTCTGCAGGAGTTTCTGCTTCAGCTACTGGCTCTTCTGCAGGTGTTTCTGTTTCAGCTACTGGCTCTTCTGCAGGTGTTTTTGTTTCAGCTACTGGTTCTTCTACTAAGTCTTCTTTTAATTCAATGTACTTAGATTCTATTTTTGAACCAACATCTTCTTTAGTCTTAGCAGCTTTTCCAAGTCTTTCTCTTAAATAGTATAATTTTGCTCTTCTTGCTTTTCCTACTCTAACTAGTTCTACTTTTTCAACTAATGGTGAGTGAATTAAGAATGTTTTTTCAACTCCTACTCCATAGGCAACTCTTCTTACGGTAAATGTTGCATTTACCCCTCCACCTTGTTTCTTAATTATTATTCCTTCAAATACTTGAATTCTTTCTCTGTTTCCTTCTTTAATTCTTTGATGTACTTTTACAGTATCACCAACTTTAAGGTCTGGAATCTTATTTTTCAATTGTTCATGTTCTATTGATTTTATAATATCCATCGATTTTCTCCTTTCTTAAATATCTTTTTCGATTTATATCATTATAATATTTCTTGCGAAATAATTTTTTGAGCCTCTTCCGTTTCTTGTTCATTTAGAAGCTCCGGCCTTTTTAAAAATGTGTTTACAAGTGAGCTTTTCCTTCTCCATTCATCTACATTTTGATGATTTCCTGAAGCAAGCACTTCCGGTATTTTTTTACCTAAAAATTCTTCTGGTCTTGTATATTGGCTATATTCCAAGCGTCCTTGCGAAAATGATTCCTCTTTAGTAGAGTCTTTTGCTAAAACTCCTTCCACATATCTGCTAACAGCGTCTATAAGAACCATTGCTGGTATCTCGCCTCCTGTTAATACATAGTCCCCTATAGAAATTTCTTCGTCTACAATTTCGTCTAGCACTCTTTGGTCTATTCCCTCATAGTGTCCACACAAAAGAATTAAGTGCTCATCTTTTGCTAGCTCCTCAACTTTTTCTTGGTTTAATTTTTTACCTTGAGGTGATAAAAATATTACTTTTGATTTTTGGCTTTTTACAGATTGATATGCGTCATACACAACATCTGGTCTAACCACCATTCCTGCTCCACCACCATATGGTGTATCATCTACTCTTTTATGCTTATCTTTTGAAAAATCTCTTATATTAACCAAATTAATATTTATAAGATTTTGCTTAGTTGCTCTTTCGATGATGCTATGCTTTAGTGGTTCGAACATTTCTGGAAATAATGTTAGTACATCAAATTTCATTAAATCAACCCCTCAATAATATGGACTATTATTTTTTTATTTTCCAAATCTACTTGTTTTATTACTTCCTTGATTGAAGGTAATAATATTTGTTTTCCAAGATTATCTTTTATTACATATATATCTTTGCTTCCAGTGTTATATATATCATCTACCTTGCCAAGTAATTTGCCTTCGTCCGTGTAAACCTCTAATCCTATTAAATCTGCAATAAAATATGTTCCTTTAGGAAGCTTTTTAGCATTCTTTCTGTCTATTTTTAAATAGCAGTTTCTATATTTATTTGCTTCTTCCATAGAATTAATGCCTTCTAGTTTTAGTATAACCACATTTTTACTGTAATTTACTGTTTCTATTTTAACCAGTTGTAATTCATCTTTTTTTTCTATGTATATTTCTTTTAATTCGTCAAACCTATTAATATCATCGGTAAATGGAACTACTTTTACTTGTCCTTTTATTCCAAATGTATTTACAATTTGACCAACTTCTAAATATTCTTGCATATTAACAATTCCTTTTTATTTTATTCTTCAAAAACGATTCCAACTTTTTGGTTATCTTTAGATGTAATAGATTTCATAATAGTTCTTATTGCTTTTGCAATTCTTCCTTGTTTTCCAATTACTTTACCCATATCTTCGTCTGCAACTTTTACTTTAAGTAAAACTCCTCTTTCATCGTCGATTCTGGTTATTTGTACTTTATCTTTTTGGTCTACAAGATTTTCTATTAATGTTTTTAAAATTTCTTCCATACGATTTTACCTTCCTTATGCAATATTATTGTGCTTTTTCTATTAAAGCTTTTACTGTGTCTGTTGGCTTTGCGCCATTTTTTATCCATGCAGTTATTTTTTCTTTGTCTAATTTAATTGTAGCAGGATTTGTCATTGGATCGTATGTTCCAATTTGCTCTATTATTCTTCCATCTCTTGGAGACCTTGAGTCTGCAACAACAATGTGATAGAATGGAGCTTTTTTAGCACCTGCTCTTTGTAATCTAATTTTTACCATTTAAAATTCACCTCCACGTTATATTTATTGCTATCTTATTTTTTCCTGATCGGAAAAATATTAAAAACTATTTTATAGAATTTTTTAATTTTTGTAATTCTTTTGAATCCATATTTTTCATTTGACCCATCATTTTTTTCATGGACTTGCCATCTTTCATTTGCTTCATCATCTTCTGCGTTACTTCAAACGTTTTCATAAATCTATTTATTTCTTGCACGCTTGTTCCGCTTCCTTTTGCAATACGTATTCTTCTTTGCCCATTTAAAAGTCTTGGATTTCTTCTTTCTTTATCTGTCATAGAGCATATTATTGCTTCTATTCTAGTAAATTCCTTGTCGTCTACTTTTAGGTCTTGAATATTTGCCATTCCAGGTACCATTTTTAATATAGAAGAAAATGAACCCATCTTTTTAACTTGTCTTAATTGTGCCAAATAATCGTTTAAATCAAACTCTTTTTTTGCAAACTGCTTAGACAATTTTTCTGCTTCTTCTTGGTCAAATGACTCTTCTGCTTTTTCTATTATTGAAAGGACATCACCCATTCCCAATATTCTTGATGCCATTCTCTCTGGATAAAAGACCTCTAATTCGCTTAGCTTTTCTCCAACACCTGCAAATTTTATTGGCTTTCCTGTAACACTTTTTACAGATAATGCTGCACCACCACGGGTGTCTCCATCTAGTTTTGTTAAAATTACACCATCAATTCCAAGTGCCTCGTTAAAGCCATTTGCAACATTTACAGCCTCTTGACCTGTCATACTGTCTACAACAAGCAATATTTCATGTGGATGAACATTTGCTTTTACATTTTTTAGTTCATTCATAAGTTCTTCATCAATTTGAAGTCGCCCTGCCGTATCTAAAATTATAACATCATTTAGCCTGCTCATTGCAACATTTAACGCTTGTTTTGCTATATGTACAACATCTTTTGAATTTTCGTTTGCAAATACTGGTATGTTTAGCTGTCCTCCAACTACTTGCAATTGCTTTATAGCTGCTGGTCTATAAACATCGCACGCAACTAGTAACGGTTTTTTCCCTTGCTTTCTTAAAAGATTTGCAAGTTTGCCTGCAGTTGTAGTCTTACCAGAACCTTGAAGACCAACAAGCATTATTATTGTTGGTGGATTTGAACTAAAGTTTATTGAACTTTGCGTTCCTCCAAGTAATTCTACTAATTCATCTTTTACAATTTTAACAACTTGTTGTCCAGGAGTTAAAGATTTTAAAACATCTTGCCCTAAAGCTTTTTCTTGTATTGTTGATATAAAATCTTTTACAATTTTATAATTAACGTCCGCATCTAAAAGTGCAAGCTTTACCTCTCGTAACATTTCCTTTAAATCTGATTCCGTAATTCTAGTTTTGCCCTTTAATTTTTTGGTAAACTCTTGTAGTTTTGAAGATAAGCCTTCGAAAGCCATATTTTAAAACCTCCCTTTTCTTATGCATTTAAGCTTACTAATTCTTTTCTCACGCTATTTAAGATTTTTTCTACTTTTTTGTCAGAAGAATTGTCTGTAATTTTGGCAAGCTGTGAAAGAATTATTTGAATTTGCTTTTCTTGTTCTATTGTCTTATTCATGATTCCTAGCTTTTGTTCATATTCCAAAAGCTTATTCTCTCCTTTCTTAACAATGTCGTTTACTGCTTGCCTTGTTATATTGTTATTTTCAGCAATTTCTGTTAAAGATAAATCGCAATTAGCATAGTCATTTAATATATTAAATTGCCTTTTGGTTAAAAGCTTTCCATATATATCACATAACATACCAAGTTTAACTTTCTTTTCCATATGATCACTTTCCTTTCACAAGGCTTTTGCAATAAATTTGTAATGCTTATATACTTTACAACATTTTTGTACATTTGTCAAGTACTTTTGCATTAAAAAAAGAAGTGCAATGGCACTTCCTACTTGTTATCTTCATCTTGATAAAAATCATTATCATCATAGCCCCCTGTTTCGTCATATACAAATTCATAATTATCTACAGGCTTGTGAAATTTTACATTTTTTCTTGGCTTTATTTGGGCTCTGCCTTGCTGTGAATAAGCCTGTGTGTTTTCTTGTGCACTATTCTGAGTGCTATTTTGTGTTTCTTTTTCCTTACATTTGCTGTTTTGTTGTTTTTCTTCCTTCTTGTTCTGCATTTGCTTATTAAATGCAGAATTTACCTTTTCTATTAAGTCTGGCATGTAATCCATTAGTCTGTCCAAACAAGATGCATGGTCTACTGGCAATAGCTTAACAGAATTTTGCTGTACTACTAAAAAAGCAACTGGCGAAATACTAACACCTGCTCCTGCTCCACCGCCAAATGGCAATCTATATTGAGCCTGCTCTTCTTTTTCCCTTCTTGAATATTCGTCTAAAGTTTCTCCTTTAAACTCGCTTCCTCCTGCTGCAAATCCAAATCCCACTTTAGATATTGGAATTATTACTGTACTATTAGAAGCCTGAATTGGCTCACCTATTATTGTATTTACATCTATCATGTCTTTAATGCTGTTCATTGCCGTACTCATAAGATTTTGTATTGGATGCTCACCCATATAATCACTTCTTTCTTTTTGAATTGTTTTTTATCGTTTTTAGTATGTACTTTTTTGCATATTTTATACAGGTTTTACTTTAATTCCCTTTTTCTTTTGCAGAAAAAGGCTTTCCTTATTTGTTCTGTTTTTTGTACTTACTGCAATTTTTATTAGTTCTATTGCAATTTTTAATAGATGCCATATTTTTGTTTTTAGTATTAATGTTAGATGTACATAATATTCGTTTTTCTCTTTATATATTGGTACAATTCTATAGTGGATTATTTTTGTTATATTGCCTTTTTTGGTTTCTTCCTTGCTTACTACATGTGGCAATATATTTGATATTATAATTGAAATTGCTGCTACTATGTATGATGTAAATATATAGTTTTCTGTTCCAACACAAATATTGGCATTAAATCTCTCTAACTCTATATTTGTGCTTGTTACAAGCTTTCTAAAATTCTTACTGCAAATAGCTTTTTTAAATATGTTTTCTGCATTTTTCTTAATGTGTTCATATTTTAGGCTATTTTGATATTCCTTTATTTTCATGTTTGCATATAAATTTGCTAATTTATTTTTGTCTAATTTTATTTTAAGCCAGTTCCATTTTCCAATTTTAAATGATAGTTTTATTAATACTCGTTCATTATTTTTGGATTTATTTATGTTGTTTATATATACATTTTTCATGTTAATTTCTAAATTAGATATACATATCATAAATACCATAATTAGTAACAACAATACAACTATAGCTAAAGCAATAGTTAAGACTAATACCATTTTTTCTCCTTTCAATTTTTTAAAGATTTTTAAATTGATTTGTTTAGTATTAGTCTTCCCATATTTTATTATTTTAAACAATTACAAGTTTTAGCAAGCTGTACCTTTCGCTTTAAAGCACGAGTTGCTACCTTCTATTTTTTTCTACAGATATATCTCCAAATAATTCTTCCTGTGTTGTAATTACCTTGTTTCTTCTAGATAATTCCAAAAGTCCAGAAAATGCAGTAACCACTTCTTCTTTTTCACATTTTCGTAATGAAAATAACGCATTAAATATAAATTTAGGTTTATTTATAAGCTCTTTGAGCATGTCTTTTACCTTACTTGCAACAGTATACTTATCTGTTATCGCTATTTTTTCTATATTGATTGCATTTTGATTTACCTTTTCTATATTTGTTCTTACTATATTTTCATAGGCTTCTGCTACAACATTTGCCTCGAAATTTTCTTCAAGCTTTTGCTTTGGTAACTGTATATCGTCTGGCAATTTGTAAAACCTAACAGCATTTGCTTCATACATTTCTTTCAATGTTTTAGTAATCTCTTTATATTTTTTATACTCTAGTATTCTTCTTATAAGCTCTTCTTCTGATATTTCTTCTTCGTTATCTTTTTCGTGTGGCAATAAACTTTTAGATTTTATATATATTAAGGTTGAGGCCATTACTAAAAATTCACTTGTTACCTCCATATTCATTTCTTCCATTTTGTTTATGTATTCTATATATTGGTCTGTAATTTCAGTTAGTTTTATGTCATTTATATTCATTTTATT
>CAZXVQ010000020.1:0-1216 GCA_964644295.1 uncultured Clostridium sp. | reverse complement strand
AATGGCATAATAAGTCTAATGGTCCTTCAAAATTTTCTATTTTTATTGCATATTTATTTGTTTCTAGATTTAATACGTTTTGCATTTTTTTAGCAAATTAGCTTATAATTGCTAATTGTTTCCTTTCTTAAAAAGTCTTACTTAATCGTTATTTAGGTTTTCTATTGCCTGCCTTATATTGCATATGCTATATCCTTTTTTTAATAAAAACTGAATAAGTTCATCTTCGCCTGTTAGGTTTTGTTTTTTTATTATTATATTTTGCGCTGATTTTATTTCATATTTCTGCATTTCTTCTTCATGGCTATTAAAATAATCCTCAATTAGATTTTGTTGTATACCCTTTGACATTAATTTGTATTGTACTTCTTTTAGTGATAAATTATTTAATGCCATAAATTCGCTAACAGCTCTTTGGATATAGCTACTATCATCTATATATCCATTTTGTTCTAGTTCTTCTATTATGTCTTGTAGCATTTCTTCATCTATTGTGCCTAAAAATTTATTTTTTACCTCTTGTTTACTTCTCTTTTTATAGAGCAAATATTTTAGCACCTTTGATTTTTCTTTATCAAATTCCTCTACTGTATACATTTTATAACACCACAGTTAGCGCTTTTATGCTAGTCCCTTCTATATTTATTCTTCGTCTTGTGGTTCTACATCATCTTCTTTAGTATCTTCGTTTCCGCCTTCGCTTAAACTTTTTTCAAATGCCTCGTTAAATTTGGCCTTTACCTTGTTTTCTACCTCTTCCATTACTTCTGGATTATCTTCTAAATATTTTTTTGCATTTTCTCTTCCTTGACCAATTCTTGCACCATTGTATGCAAACCAAGAACCGCTTTTTTCTACTATGTCTAAATTTACTGCTAAATCCAAGACATTTCCAGATTTTGATATTCCTTTGCCATAAATTATGTCAAATTCCGTCTCTCTAAATGGTGGAGCAACTTTATTTTTAACAACCTTTACTTTTACTCTGCTTCCAAATGCTGAGCCATCTTGTTTTAGGTTTTCTACTTTTCTTATATCTAGTCTAACAGAGGCATAGAATTTTAATGCTCTTCCTCCTGGAGTAACTTCTGGGTTTCCAAACATAATTCCAACCTTTTCTCTTAATTGGTTAATGAATACAATAACACATTTTGATTTATTAATAACACCAGTTAACTTTCTTAGTGCTTGTGACATCAATCTTGCTTGTAAACCA
>CAZXVQ010000019.1:0-12914 GCA_964644295.1 uncultured Clostridium sp. | reverse complement strand
CTTCATTTTCCTCCAAATATTCTTTTAGCTTTTTATCTGCATTTACGCACATTGATCTGAATTTGTACATTCTAAACATTTTGCCGTTTTTTCCATAGCGTAAATGTTCATAAAACATAGGCCCGTTATCTTCTTTTAAGATTTTTCTTGCTATATATATAGCAATACTAGTTGGAATTAATATAATAATTCCAACTAAGGCTCCTATTATATCCATTAATCTCTTTACAAGCCTGTATACAATTTTATTTTGTTTATGTGTTGTTTCTTTTTTAGCAGTTATAGTATTTTCTTCTATTGTTGCATTCATGACAATATCAGTGTCAACACTAATTTCATCTTTCCCAACTGCCATATTTGTTTTATCCATCCTATAATACTCCTTATAACAAAGATACCCTGCTGTGTTTTTTACCTCAATTATATTTTTTTACTCACTATATCCTGTCTTTTTTATTATTGCATTGCTCATTTGGCTGACTGTATCAGAAACTTGATAATTTTCTTGTCCAAAAGCCGCCTCATGCAATTTTATTACATTGCTTTCAAGGGTTACTGGAACTCCATACCATCTATCGAATGTTATTCCTTTTACATTATATGGCCAACCTATGCTTTCTGTTACTTTAAATGATGCAAGGCTTGGTACTAAGCCCCAAATTTCGCTTGTAGATATGTTGGTTTTTATTCTTGGTAATACTGTATCTGCAAAAGTATTTAATTGTGATATGCTTAATGTTTTTGCTTTAGTAAGCATTGCAGTTACTACAGTTCTCATTCTTTCTGTACGTTTATAGTCTCCACCAGACGTGTATCTTATTCTAGAATATGCAACTGCCTGTACTCCATCTAATACATGAGTTCCCGCTGTTGTTATGTGACTTGATTTTACTCCAGAACTTGCAGCTGTTGCATCTATGTAGTCGTTTATGTATTTTAACTCTTCGCTATCTATGTTAATAGTAACTCCACCCAATGCGTCTACTGCTTCTATTACAGCATCAAAGTTTACTGTTACGTATTCTGTTATGTTCAAATCTAATGCTTCGTTTAGTGATTTTAATGTGTTCTGTGCACCGCCATATGAGTAGGCATGTGTTATTTTATCTAATACCTTTGTTCCGTTTTCTTCTACATACACGTATGTGTCTCTATAAACAGAAATTAGCTTTATTTCGTTTGTGTTTTTATTAATGCTTGCTATTATTATGCAGTCACTTCTGTTGCCAAGGTCGTAATTATCTGCTCTGCTGTCTATTCCAAGAAGTGCAATGTTTCTATACCCGCTTAGGCTTGAGTATATATCTTCATCTATTCCAACACTGGTTGTGTCTATATTTTCTGTTTGCATTTTAGCTAATTTTCCATTAACAAATAAATACCCTGAGGCAATTAGTGCCACTACTAAAATAACAAGGATTAATGCAATTATTGCTATAACCTTAAGTGTTTTATTCTTTTTTATTTTATTTTTTTTGTTTCTTTGTTCTTCTTCTCTTTCTTTTTGTCTTTCGTATGCTCCATATTTATATCCATGGTACATATCTCCGATTTTCAGGTTTCTTTCCCATTGTTTTTCCTTTCAAATTTTTCTTTATATATAATATCAATATTATATGAATTATTCAATACTTTTTTTGCAATTTATTAGGCTAAAAATGCGTGCCTATTGGTCAATTTCTTTTTCCAGTTGTTCTAAAAAGAATTTTTTATTTGATTTAAATTTTGCAGGTTCAAAGTTCTTGGCGTATTCTATTAATTTATCGATTTTATCAAAATCTTCTAATGCTAGAATATAACCTCTTTTTGAAAATGTTTCTAGTATTTGCAATTGGTGGTCATTTACGTGTTCTCCGTATTTTTTTAGTCTTGCTGCTGCAATTATTTTTTTGTCTTTTTGCAATGCTGTAAGTATTGTGCCCACTCCGGCATGGCAAATTATTAGGTCTGCTTTTTCTATATATTCTTCGAACTGTTCAATAGCCATGTAGTCTATTATTTCCATGTCTTTAGATGCAAATTTTGTACTTCCTGCCTGTACTATTATTTTTTCTTTTTTGCTTATTTTGCCTTCATCAATTTTCTTTTGAATTGTTTCCAATAGTCTTGTGAATTTTTTGTCTTGAGTTCCTAATATAACAAAAATCATTAATATATCCACCCCCAACACACTGATTTTGGGTATATTTTGCGCATTTCTTCCCACTGTACTACAAATGTGTCTGCAATTGGATACACCAGCCTTCCTGCTACTGTTGCAGTTGTTCTGTTTGCAAATGTTTCTATAAATATTACTTTGCTTCCAAATATTTTGGCAATGTAGCACATTGGAACTGCTGTGTGTGTTCCTGTTGTTACTACTACTTCTGGTTGATACTTGAAGTAGTAATAAAGACTTATAAAACAATTTGCAGTGAATTTAAATATATAGCTTACTGGGTTCTTTTTTGTTCCATATATTAAAAAGCTTATTTTGTCTTGATATTCCTTTTTTAGGCTATCATCTACTTTTGTTTTTTCTGTTACTATATGATAGTCATATTTTTTAAATATTGTTTTTATTTGCATCAGTTCGCTTAGATGTCCGCCAGTGCTTGCAATAAATAAAACTTTTCTTTTTATTTCCTTCTTATTTCCTTCTGCTGACAAGTTTTTTTGTTTGTTTTTGTTAATTATTTTGCGTGCAATAAATGCGACGAATAGTATAATTAGACCTCCAAATGTTGCTGCAATTGTGTCTAAACATACATCTGTAAATTGTGCACTTCTGCCCGGTACAAGCAGTTGGTGAAGTTCGTCTGTGCAGGCATATATAAAACTAAACATTACACTTAAAATTAATTTAGAAAGATTTTTGCCTTTAAATGTTAGTGCACAACACATTGTTAGTACTCCAAGTGTCATATATAAAATAACATGTGCCATTTTTCTTATGTATGGCTGTATTAATTCTATTTTTGCCAATCTTTCTTCTGGTGTCATATTGCTTTGCTTTGAAAAAAGGTCTATTAAAAAGCCGGTTGTTCTAATGCTTGTTTTTGATGACGTTTCGCCATTTGCAGAAGAAAATGTAAAAATTGTACAGCATAATGCAACTATTGCAATTATTAAAATATATCTAATTATATGTTTTAATATGTTTTTGTTCATTGCTCTTTATATTTCTCCCTTTTATCTGTTAACATTTTTGACTTGCCACAATTTATATTTTCTACATTTTGTCTGGCACTTGTATTCCAAGTAAGTTTAGCCCTTTTTCTAGCACAGTTTTTACCATATATGTTAAATATAATCGTGCATTTTGCACACTTGATTCTTCTCCTAAAACACGGAAATTATTGTAAAAGCTACTATATTCTTCTGCAAGGTTTATTAAGTATCTTGCAAGTATTGATGGTTCTTCTTTTTCCGTTACATTTTGCAAGGTTTTGTTAAAATTATATAACATGTTTATTATGTTTCTAGAATTTGTATCGTTTAGTTTTGTAACATCTACTTTGTCTGCACTTGGAACGTACTCTGCCTTTTCTAAAACGCTTTTGGCACGTACGCATGTATATTGCACATATGGTCCTGTTTCTCCGTTGAAGTTTAGCATTATGTCCCAATCAAATATTTCGTCTTTTATTCTACTGTTTGATAAGTCGTTAAAAATTACTGCTCCAACTCCTATCATTTTTGCTACTTCTTCTTTGTTTTCTAGGCTTGGATTTTTTTCCTCTATAATTTTTTTACTTTTTTCTATTGCCTCATTTAATAAATCTTCTAATTTTATTGCTGTTCCTTCTCTTGTAGACATTTTGCCTGTTTTAAGCAGTACCATTCCGAATGGAACATGTACTAGTCCATTTGTATATTTTTCATCTAGTCCCAAACATTTAGCCACCTCAAATACTTGCCTAAAATGTAGTATTTGTTCATATGATGTTATATATATTGCCTTGTCATAATCATATGTTTCTGCTCTGTATTTTATTGCAGCTAGGTCTCTTGAGGCATATGTTGTAGAACCATTTGATTTTTGTATTATGCAAGGAGTGTCTATTCCTTTTTCCGTTAAGTCAACAATTTTAGCGCCTTCCGACTCTACAAGTGTTCCATTGTTTTTTAAAATTTCTATTATTTCTTTTGCTTTGGGGGCAATAAATGCCTCGCCATCCCAAGAATCAAATCTTCCGCCTAAAATATTGTATATTTTTTGGAATTCTTTTAGGCTTAAATCTCTAAATTTTTGCCATACTTCTACACAATATGTATCTCCATCTTCTAGTTTTTTAAAGTTGTTTCTACATTCTTCTAGTACTTTTTCGTCTTGTTTGCAAAGGTCATTTATTCTTACATAAATTTTTGTAAGCTCTTCTATTGGGTTTTCGTCTATGTTATATTCTGTGCCCCATCGTTTGTAGCCCTCTATCATTTTGCCAAATTGTGTTCCATAATCTCCTAAATAGTTTAGGCCTTTTACATTGTATCCTAGATATTCATATATGTTGTATAATGCTTGTCCAATAACTGTTGAACGCAAGTGGCCAATATGAAATGGTTTTGCAATATTGGGGTGTGAATAGTCTATTACTATGTTTTTTGGGTTTTCTTGCTTTTGACTCCCAAAATTTTCTTTTTTGTTGCTAAATTCTTTGATTACTTCTTTTGCAATTTCTTCTTTATCTAGCTTGAAGTTTAAAAAGCCATTTATTGCATTTACTTCTTTTATTGGGTTTTCGTCTTTATTTTGTAATGCAGTTGCAATTTTTTCTTTTAGTTCCTCAGCAATTATTGCAGGAGCTTTTTTTAATGTTTTTGCTAAGAAAAAACAAGGAAGCGCATAATCACCATTAGAGGTGTCTTTTGGCACCTCTAAGTTTTTTAGTATTTCTTCTTTTTCTATGTTTGTTATATTTGCAACTTTTTCCGCTATTATTTGTTTAAAATCTTTCACTTGCTACTCCTTTTACTTTATTAATATTATTTTAGTCTCCCAAGCAAACTCCTATGTCTCTTGCTGTTTTTACCAGGTCATCATCCATTGATACTTTTCTTATATTGCTTTCTGGAGTATTGCCTGAAACTGCTCCAATTTCTTTATTATTTCCAACAACGTCTTCTAACATGGCATAATCTAGTTTTCCATTTTTTATTATAGTTAATGTTCCAAATTTTCCTTCCATTGCAAGTTCCATTGCCTTTGCTCCATATTTTGTAGAAAGCACTCTATCAAATGATGTTGGAGTTCCACCTCTCTGCGTGTATCCTAATACTGTACATCTTGCTTCATGACCAGTTAGTTCTTCTAATTGATTTGCAACTTTTTGCCCAACTCCGCCTAATTTGTTATTGTCTACTCCTTTTCCATTATCTCTTACATTTGTTACTGTTATTTCTCCTTCTTTTGGCTTTGCTCCTTCTGCAACAACAACTATGCTAAACCTTTTGCCACTTTTAGCTCTATCTTGAATTTTTTTTACTGCACAATTTATGTCATATGGAATTTCTGGAATTAATATTATGTCTGCTCCGCCTGCTATGCCAGACTCCAATGCTATCCAACCTGCATATCTTCCCATTACTTCTAATACCATTATTCTGTGGTGTGTTTCTCCTGTTGTATGAAGCCTATCTATTGCCTCTGTTGCAACAGATACAGCTGTGTTATATCCAAATGTTATTTCTGTGCAAGCCACATCATTGTCTATAGTTTTTGGAACTCCTATTACATTCATTCCTTTTACGTAAAAATCCCTTGCAGATTTTTGAGTTCCGTCTCCCCCTAGTGTAAATATACAATCAAATCCATCTTCTTTTACATTTTGTACGCATTTATCTGATAAATCTTGATATTCTACTGTTCCATCTGGCAATACTACTTTGTGGTTAAATACATTAGCATTTATTGATGAACCAATTATTGAGCCTCCTTTTGCAAGTATTCCTGAGGCTATATTGTTTCCTGCTGTATTAAGCTCTATATATTCATTGTTAAGTAAGCCTTTGTATCCTTCTACAAAGCCATAACATAATATACCATTTTCCTCACATGTTTTTACAATTGCTCTTATAACAGCATTAAATCCCGAGACATCTCCACCATTTGCAAGTATTGCGACCTTTTTTAACATTCCATACCTCCTACGTTTTTCTACATAATTACCTTTGTTTTTTTATTTTTTTGTCGTATAAAATCATTTGATATTATACCATACAATCTTTAAAAGATACAAGAGTACATTAAAAAAGTTCTAATAACTTTGCTTTATCCTGTACTCCAACAGTTCTTCCAATTACTTGATTATTTTTTATTGCTACAAAAGTAGGAATGTTCATTACATTAAATTTTTCTGCAAGTTCTTGTTCTTCGTCCACATTTACCTTGCATACTTTTATTTTTCCCGCTTGTTCCTCTGCAATTTTTTCTACTACAGGTAGCATTGCTCTGCATGGTCCACACCAAGAAGCCCAAAAGTCTATAAGTACTGGAATAGAGCTTTCTTCCACCTCTTCTTTATAATTTTTTGATGTTAAATCTACCTCATTCATGACTTTTCCTCCTTATATTTTAATTTTATAATAATTTTTTTACAATTTATTTCTCAAACGATTGATTATTGCAAGTCCCGCTTTTGTGCCATCATATGTGGCTTTCGATATTTGCAATATTCCTCCTGTGCAATCTCCGCATGCATATATATTGGGAATTGTAGTTTCCATATTTTTGTCTACTACGATGCAATTGTCTTTAATTTGAGCGCCTAATTTTTTTGCAAAGTCTAAACTATCTGCTATGCCCTGTGCAATAAAGATTCCACTTATTTTCTCGGTTGTTCCATCTTCAAATTCTATTTCTTCTATGTTTTCAAACCCTCTAAATTCTCGTATTTTTTTATCGTTTATTTCTAATTTTTCGTTGTAAACGCTTCTGTTTTCTATTGCCTGTTTTCCATCTGTAAGCATTGTAACTGAGCTTGCAAGTGAAAGAAGTTCTTCTGTTTCTTCTAAAGCGTATTGCCCCTCTCCTAAAACTGCAACTTTTTTATTCTTGTAAAATGGAGCATCACATACTGCACAATAGCTTATGCCTTTTCCCTCAAATTCCTGCACTCCTTTTATGTTTGGCTTATTTCTGCCAGCTCCAGTAGCAATTACTACAATTTTTGCAATATATTTTTCCTCCTTAGTTTGATTTGCAACAATTACCTCATATTCATCTCCATCTGTATATTTTATTCCTACGACTTCCTTTTCTATTATGTTGATTTCAAGCCTTTTTGCTTGTTTTAAACCATTTTCCATTAACTCTTTACCAGATATAGCATTTTCAAATCCATAATAATTTTCAATTTTGTTAGTTTTTGTTAATGCTCCTTCATTTTTTGATACAATTAATACATTATACCCGGCTCTTTTTATATATATTCCTGCAGTAAGCCCAGCAGGCCCACTTCCAATTATTATAACATCATACATTATATAAATCCTTTCTTTTAAATAGCTGTATCTGATTTAATTTAATAAGTCATATATATTTTCAAACTTATATCCATTGTCTCTAAAATAATTTATTACGTCTATTAAGGTTTCGTATGTTAAAATTTTGTCACTTGCATCATGCATCAAAACTACCACAGAATCCTTTTCGCCTGCTGTATCTATTATATTTTGAAGCAGTGTTTCTTTACTGTTTGCACCTTCTGCATCTTTACTTAAACAATTCCAGTCCAAGTGCACTATTCCATTTTCTCTAAGCAATGCTTTTGCTTGTTGCTTTAAAGTGTTATAATAGCCTCCATTTGAACCACCAGGAAATCTAAATACCCCAGATATATAATTTGGGTTTTCTAATGCGTCTCTTATAATTTGCTCTGTAGTATTATATTCCTCCAGTGTTGCCTCTGGTGATGAATAAACACTAGAATATTTATGTGTATACCCATGATTTGCTATATAATGCCCTTCGTCAAATTCTCTTTTTATTAAATCTGGATATCTTTTTGCATTAGTACCCAATACAAAAAATGTTGCCTTAACATTTTCTTGTTTTAGTACATCCAATATTAAAGGTGTTACGCTTTGTGATGGTCCATCATCAAATGTTAAAAATACACGTTTTTCACCGGTTGACCTATAAATATGCAAAATATTATCCTGCTCTTCTTGAGTAAGCGGAGTGCTTGTCTTATCTATTCTAGACTGAATTTCAGCAAGTCTTGCCTCTTCTTCCCTTTGTTGTCTTGCCGTTTCTTCTAATTGGGCTTGCTGTATAAAATTTTCCATAGCTTCATCACTGTTTTTTTTCGCATTTATGTGTGCCAGTTTCATTCCAGACATTGTGGCCAGTGCTATTAACAATACTAATATAATTACAACTATTACAACTTTACCTTTATTAAGGTTTTTTCCCATTACTATATCGTACATTATTTCCCTCTTTTTCATATTTTACCACATTTATAAAGGCTGTCAATATAAGCAAATATTTTACAGTTTTTATTTTCCATTTATTTTTAGTAATTTAAATATTTCTACTATAATTATTGGTGCAATTATAAGAGCTAGTATTTCCAATATGTTCTCTATTGGTAATATTGGAACACTAAATACTGTTCTTAATGCTGGAATTGCAAGTATTATAATCATTAATAGTGCAGATGCGCCTATTGCTAAGAATAGTTTATTGTTTCCTCCAATTCCTGTTTTGAGTATGGATTCATTATTGTTTCTTATGTTAAATACATGTACAAGTTCGGTAAATGCTAATACTATAAATGCCATAGTTTGACCAATTTCTACTCTTACCTGCTCAGGAGTTAATCCTTGTATTTCTGGAGGATTTTGAGTAGATAGTCCTATTATAAATGCTACTAAGGTTAGTATTCCTATCATTGCCCCCTGGTATACAATTCTCCATGTCATGCTTTTTGTAAATATTCCAGTTGATGCTTTTATTGGCTTGCGATTCATTATGTTTTTACTTGCAGGGTCAAATGCAAGTGCTAATGCCGGAAGCGAGTCTGTTACAAGGTTTATCCATAAGATGTGTATTGGAAGTAGTGGTTCTATTATGCTTATTGGAATATTAAATTTTGAAGACAGTATTGGTGCTATTAATATTGCAATAAACAGTACTATTACCTCGCCAACATTGCTTGAAAGCAAGAATTGTATTGCTTTTAATATGTTGTCATATATTCTTCTTCCTTCTTCTACTGCAGATACTACTGTTGCAAAGTTATCGTCTGTTAATATTACGTCTGCTGCTTCTTTTGCGACATCTGTTCCAACCATTCCCATTGCACAACCAATGTCCGCAGTTTTAAGGGCTGGCGCGTCATTTACTCCATCGCCTGTCATTGCAACAATTTCGCCGTGTGCTTGCCATGCACGAACTATACGAACCTTATGCTCTGGCGATACTCTAGCATATACTCTAATATTCTCAACCCTTTGAATAAGCTCCTCTTGTGTCATTTGCTCTAGCTGGCTACCTGTAATTGCTTCATCTCCATCATTTAATATTCCCAATTGCTTTGCAATTGCTACTGCTGTTGTTTTATGGTCCCCTGTTATCATTACGGTTTTAATTCCGGCTGCCTTACATTTTGCCACAGCAACTTTAGCCTCTTCTCTTGGTGGGTCAATCAT
Organism: uncultured Clostridium sp.; assembly: GCA_964644295.1. Lineage (GTDB taxonomy): Bacteria > Bacillota > Clostridia > TANB77 > CAG-508 > CAG-245. The sequence goes on along the minus strand of CAZXVQ010000019.1, from coordinate 3,278 downwards.
TCCAACCATTCCGATATATGTTAAATTACTTTCTATTTTTTTCATCTCTGCATTTGTTGGCATATGATCCAACTTTTTATATGCCATGGCTAATACTCTTAATGCGTCTTCTGCCATTTCGTCATTAAATTTGTCTATTTCTGCTTTGTAATTGCTTATATCTGTAAATATATTGCCATCTATTTGATATGAATTACACCTTGCTAAAAGTTCGTCTACTCCGCCTTTTGTGTATACCATGTATTCATTTTCAGATATTTTGTGAACAGTTGTCATTAATTTTCTGTCTGAATCAAATGGGATTTCTTCTACTCTTGGCATCTGCTCAAATATGGCAGGTGTAAAGTCTAGTGTAAATCCCATATCTACTAATGCTGTTTCTGTTGGATCTCCTGTAAGTTTTTTATTTTCTCCAACTTTTGCATCATTACACAACATTGATATATAAACCAATTTTTCTAATTCTTCATTTGAATTGTTTGTATCTATTTCGTCTATGTTCGAAATTTTTCCATTATAAAAAACCTTTTGTACTGTCATTTTGTTTTGAGTTAATGTTCCTGTTTTATCTGAACAGATAACTGTTGCACTTCCTAAAGTTTCAACTGCTGGAAGTTTTTTTACTATTGCGTGTTTTTTTACCATTCTCTGCACGCCTATTGCAAGCACTATGGTAGATACTGCAACTAGACCTTCTGGAATTACTGCAACTGCTAAACTTACAGCAGTCATAAACATATCTATTGCAGCTTTACCTTGAATAATTCCAATTAGAAAAATTATTGCACAAATTACAAGTGAAGCTATTCCTAATGTTTTTCCTAATTTATTTAATCTTTGCTGTAATGGTGTGTCTGCTTTTTCCGTATTATTTAGTATTCCTGCTATTTTTCCAACTTCTGTATTCATTGCTGTTTCGCATACAATTCCCGTTCCTCTTCCATAAGTAATTAAGCTAGAAGAAAATAACATGTTTGTTCTGTCTCCAATTCCCACGTTTTTTTCTTCTATAGCAGAACTAAATTTTTCCACTGGAACAGATTCGCCTGTAAGTGATGATTCTTGGGCCTTTAAATTTATAGCTTCTATTATTCTTATATCTGCTGGAACATAGTCTCCGGTTTCTAGTGAAACTAAATCTCCTGGAACTAAATCCATTGATGGAACGACCTCAATTTTTCCATCTCTTATTACTTTTGCAGAGTAACCGCTAAGCTTTTTTAGGGCCTCTAAAGACTTTTCTGCCTTGTTTTCTTGAGCAACTCCGATTATAGCATTTACAATTACAACTATTAATATTATTATAGAATCTGTTATGCCTTCTCCTTTAGCATAACCAACAACGCCAGAAACTATTGCTGCAATTATTAAAACTATAATCATAAAATCTTTAAACTGCTCTAAAAATTTTACAAAAAAACTCTTCTTTTTCCCCTCTTGTAGCTGATTTAGCCCATATTTTTGCTGTCTATTTTTTACTTCTTCAGATGTTAATCCTAGTTTTGAATTTGTCTCCAGTTTTTTTGCTACCTCTTCAGCCGAACTATTAAACCAATTTTTATCTTCCATATAAAAATCATTCCCTGCATAAATTTAGGTTTTATGGTTTTGCCTATAAACCAACTTGATCTGCTTCAAAATAATACATTTTCAGCAATTTACTGTATTTTATTATGTGCCAAAAAACAAATTTTAGGATATATTCTTGGTAATTTCTACGTCCTTCTTTTTATACTCGCTAGGTTTTAGCCCAAATCTTGGTCTCATATAATCAAGTGATAAAACAATTCCAATCAATCCAGCTAATGATACCAATAAAAATGCCATATTAATTCCTACATCATCTAATATTATGCTTCCTATTATAGATATAATGCTTGCGATAATTCCGCTAACTAATTCGTATGTAAAAGAAATTTTATTTCTTGACTCCTCCGTAGTGAAATTTTTTAAATACTTATACTTCATAATGTACCACATCGAAGAGGTTATTTTTAGAATTGCGTACATTATTAAAATAATTGGAATAGACAAACTATTTTGTGCATTTGCAAATATGCTGATTACTATACATGCTCCGATAAATGATAGGGATAAAAAGCTTAATGTTTTGTTTTTGAATTTTTTGTGTACTTTCTGGCTTGCCGTTACAGCTACTGCCGCAAGCAATGTAAGCACTGCAAGTATTATAGAGAATTGTTCTTCTGGAATTCCCATCGAAACTAAAAGTTCTGCTCTATATGTATTTATTATGCTAATAATTCCGTAAAAAACTCCCCCAAATATAATATATGATTTTAGTCTATCTGATTTTAATATGAATTTAACAGATGACCTTAAATCTTTTGTGTATTCCTTCAAGACTATATTTATGTTCTTTTTTCTTTTTCTCTTTACTTCATGTATGTCGCAAAATCCAAATGATAGAATGGTTGATATTATTAGAAATCCAAGGCATATATACATTGGCAGATAATTGTTAATAACAAATAAATATCCTGCCGAAATACCTATTAGACCATCAAGCCAATAATATCCACTGCCTCCAATGGAGTCTATTCTGGAATATAGTCCTTCTCCTCCTCTAGTTGAAACAGAGTCATATAATATGTTGGTTTCAGCTATTGCTTTTATTGCATATCCCATAGCACATATAAGTTGTGAAACAATTATGCCTACTATACTTGATGCAGCCATATAAACAATCATGTGTACCACTAGCAAGGCATTTCCACATATCATACTGTTTCTTTTGCCTAAGGTGTCAGTTATTAAAATTGCAAACACCTGGCAGGCTAAAACAAATATTATATAACAGGCATTGGTTATTAAAACTTCGCTTGCAGTTAGCCCTTTTGTTATTGTTAAAAATAGAAACTGTACTGGATAAAAGCAAAGTAAGTCCCATGAGAATGCCTTATAAATTGGGTATAATTGTGCGTTTTTTCTTTTTATTTTATTTAGTTTTTTTCTGTCTTCTGTTTTCATATATATTCCTTCAATTCTTCCTAATATATAAACATATATTTTTACACACAAATATTATCACATTTGGCTATTTATTGCAAGGAAATATGTGTGATTGATAGTGTTAATTTTTTTGAGATAAGTGAAAAAGTAAAAGCAATTACAATAAAATAGAATAGAATTTGTCTTACTCAAGCCTTTTTATAATTGGTATATTGCATAAAGAAAAAACAGCAGATTCAATGTCAAATTCCCGTGATTTTGCTAAAATAAATTATCAAAAATTGTTGTAAACGAAATAAAAATAGTAT
>CAZXVQ010000018.1:0-13715 GCA_964644295.1 uncultured Clostridium sp. | reverse complement strand
TCATATATAATATTGCTAAGTCTTTCTTCATCATAGGTATTTACAACAATTTTGGCAGTCAAACTCTGGCTTTGATCCATTCTCATGTCTAATTCGTTGCTTCCTAAATAGCTAAATCCTCTGTTTTTTTCATCTAATTGATATGAAGATACTCCTAAATCTAGCAAAATTCCATCTACTTTTTCTATCCCTAGATTTTGCAATATTTCTTTAATTTCGTCATGATTTCCATGAATGTACTTTACATTTGAAAATTCTTTTAAATTTTCTTTTGCAGCTTTTAGCGCTTCTTCGTCTCTATCTATTCCTATTAATAGACCTTCATTAGACAATTTTTGTACAATTTTCTTGCTATGACCTGCACCGCCAAGTGTTCCATCTACATATATGCCATTTGGCTTAATCTTAAGCCCTTCTATACATTCATTTAGCATTACAGGAGTATGTTTAAATTCCAAGTTACAATACCTCTCTTAGTGCTTTCTTTGCTATATTAAAACTTTAAAATAGCACAATCAGTTGGTATTTTAGTACCAACTGTGTGTAATCTTATTAAGCTTTGTCTTTGGTATATTTAATTTCATTTGTTTCTCCGTAACTTTGTCCTTTTTACTCTTACGTTTTATCCTTTGTTTTTTATGTTTGCTTTGGTAATTTTAAATAATTAATCTTTTGAGTTTTTTGTCTTTTGTGAAATTTCATCTTTTGTTTGCTAGTCTGTAGGTTAGCTTTTTCTTTAGATTAGATACTTTTTATTTTTATCTTTTGTTTCTTGTGGTTTTATCTTAAGTAGAGACTATATAAACTTTTAAAAAGTTATATACCCAAATCTTGCATATTTTGTTCAATTTCTTCAATTGATAGATTTTCTTCACTATTATGTTCTTCCCATTTTTGTTTGTCCCAAATTTCAATTCTAGTTCCAGCTCCTATTATTGTTACATCTTTGTCTAATGATGCAACTTCACGAAGCTTTCCTGCTATTAAAAATCTGCCTTGCTTGTCTAGTTCACATTCTGTTGCTCCAGATAAAAAGAATCTTACAAAGTTTCTAGCGTTTTTATTAGTGATTGGTAGTGTTTTTAGCTTGTCCTCAAATTTTTCCCATTCTGTCATAGAAAAGCCAAATAAGCATCCGTCTAATCCAGTTGTTACTATGAATTTTTCTCCCATGTCTTCTCTAAGTCTTGCTGGCATTATTAATCTGCCTTTTGCGTCTAGAGAATGGTCATATTCGCCTATTAACACTATTGCTCACCTACCTTTACACTTTTCTACCACTTTGTACCACTTCTTACCACTTCGATTAAATTTTAATACAACTATTTATAAAATGCAATAGTTTTTTTAATTTTTTTTAAATATTTTTTTAAGTTTTTTACATACTAACAAAAAGGAATTTTTTGTATGTGGAAAAAAATTTTAATTAGTTTATTTGTAGGGCTTATTTGTGGCTTGTTTAGCTCAGGCGGAGGTCTTTTGCTAGTTCCTGCATATACGTATTTATTTGGCGGTAGTGAAAAAGAAGCTAGAGCCACATCTATTTTTTGTATTCTGCCAATGGTTGTAGTTACTGCAATTATTTATGGAAAAGGCAATTTTATTAATTGGAAGATAGGCATTTTGTGTGGAATTGGTGGTATGTTGGGAAGCCTTATAGGTTCTAGACTTTTAAATGTTTTAAAAGGGAAATATTTAAAAATTATTTTTATAGTTTTTCTTTTATATTCAAGCATTAGAATTGTGTTTTTTGCTTAAGCTATACGCTAATATTTTTTAAATAATTTCTTTAAACATAAATTTTTTTAATTTAGCAGAAAGGAAAATATGCAAGAAATTACTTGCATTAATTGCAAAATGGAATTTTTTATGGGATTAATTGCTGGAATATTTACAGGGTTAGGAGTTCGGTGGCGGTTCTTTATTAATTTTATTTTTGACCCTTTTTTTGAATTTTGAGCAACACGTTGCACAGGCAACAAATTTGTTGTTTTTTATCCCTGCTGCAATTGTAAGTATTATTTCAAATAGTACGAAAAAAATTATAAATTTTAAAAATGCCTTCATTATAATATTTTTTGGAGTGTTCGGTGCTTTCTTTGGCGCAGTTATATCAGAAAAATTGCCAATGCAACTTCTTAGAAAATTTTTCGGAATATTTTTATTTTTCGTTTGCGGTTATGAAATATATTCATATTATAAATTGTATATTAGAAGGTCAAAAAAGACATAATAATTAATACAAAATTATTTAAATATTCTGATGTGAGGAGGTTATGTTCTATGAAATTTATTGAAGGTATGTTAATTGGCGGTATGATTGGTGCAGGTGCATCTTATATTTGCAGTGAAATGCTTACAAAAAATGAATCCAAAAAAATGATGAAAAAGGGGAAACAATTTGCAAGGAAAATGGGATTAATTTAACGTTTAAACCAAATTTATTTTGCATAAATTTGCCGAGAAGTATTTTTCTTGCAGTTGCAGGAAAGCACTCTTCTCGGCTTTTCAATTATTCTACTTATTTAAAGCTATATATTTTTAATATTTAGCTAGTCTTCTCTACATTCTTTTTTGTCTTCGTCTTTGCCTGGATTACCTGGTTTTTCTGGTTTACATGGATGCCAATCTTCTTTTTTGCAATCTAAATCGACGCCTTTTAAACATTCTCCTTTACGATGACTTTCTGTGCATATCCTTGCATGTTTTACATTGTTTACCCAAATTTCAACTTCATATAATCTATTATCACATAAAGGTCCAAATACAAATTCACCATTCTCATCTGTAAAAGTGTGAGAAACTGGTTTCCTTATGTCTTTTCCCATTTTACAATCAACCTCTATTAATTTAACAACTGCATCCTTAATTGGATCTTTATAGCAATCTCTTACTATGCCATAGATAACATTTCTGTTGTCCTCTGGTAAGGTGATGTCTAAATCGTATTGTTTGCCTCTTTCTATAACTCCATCAACATTAACAACAGGGCAAATATTTTTGTCGTATTCCATAATAAATTCTTCCTTTCTTTATATTAGCAAATCTGCTTTAATATATATTATGTAGTTTAAATTTATTTGGTTACTAAACCCGCCCTATTAGAAATAGGCTAATCGGAAAAGCTGTAATATGTGTTTTTTTGTAAAGCAATACACTAAAGTGACCATTATTCACCGTAACAAAAAGCCAAAAATGATTTTCTAAAACTCTTGTTTTTTTTTTAATTATGTGGTATTATATTAAATAGTCGTTTTTAGTAAATCAATAGGAGGTGCATCAGTAATGGCAAAATGCGCAATTTGTGAAAAATCAGTAACACATGGAAATAAAATAAGTATAGCTCGTTCTCATGTTAGTAGAAGAGCTGCTAGAACATGGAAACCAAATTTAAGAAGTGTTAAAGCTGTTGTAGACGGAGAAACAAAAACAATTTCAGTTTGCTCAAAATGTCTACGTTCTGGAAAAGTTCAAAGAGCATAATTATAAGTTTAAAACTTTAAGGGTGAAAATTTCTTTCACCCTTTTTTATTTAACTAATATTAATTAAATGTTTTGTTGCTTCTTATTTATGTACGTTTATTATTCCTCTTTTATCCCAAATATCAGCTTAACAAATCCCCTCAAAAATTTCGGTACTTTTTTTACTACAATTTTCATATAAACCATATCCTTTCTTTATTTTTTACAAAACAGCCATGCTATTCCCAAACATACTAATGAACATCCTATAATAAATAGCCAGCCTGCAATTGGAAGTAATAATACCAATAATATACCTGTTCCAATTCCCATTAAGCATAATCCTATGGTTTTTTTTAATGCGTCAAACATATATTACCTCCTTCTTTACTATATAATATTATATATTTTACATAAGTGTTACAGAGTAAAATACATTAGCATAATTAAATTGTGTGCAATGGCTTTGGATACGATTTTACATTTACTTTGGTTTAATAATGTTGTATAATGAAAAGGAATATTTAGTTTTGGGTTAATTTTGCAAACAATTTGCTATTTCTCAAATTACCATATGAGAGGATTTAATTTTATGAATACAAAAAAAGCTGTTGAAATTATCGAAATTTTAAAAGAAACATATAAAGATGCTAAGTGTAGCTTGGATTTTACAACTCCGTTTGAAATGCTTGTTGCTGTTTGTTTGTCTGCACAATGCACAGATGATAGGGTTAATAAAACAACTCCCTCCCTTTTTGCAAAATACAAAACTCCTGAAGACTTTGCAAATGCCGATATTACAGAATTAGAAGCATTAATTCATCCTTGCGGATTTTATAAAAATAAAGCCAGAAACTTAAAAGCTGCGGGGCAAAAAATTGTATCTGATTTTGATGGCAATGTTCCTATGACTATGAATGAACTTATGTCAATTCCTGGAGTTGGAAGAAAAAGCGCAAATGTTATAATGTTAGAGGCTTTTAATATGCCACAAGGAATTGCAGTAGACACTCATTGCAAGCGTATTGCAAATAGGCTTGGATTTTCTAAAGAAACCGACCCAGAAAAAATTGAGCAGGATTTATTAAAAGTAATTCCAAAAGAATATTATAAAGATGTAAATCATGTTTTAATTTGGCACGGTAGAAATGTTTGTACATCACAAAATCCAAAATGCAATAAATGCCCATTAAAAAGCCTATGCCCTAGTGCTCAAAATAGGGATTAATTTTTATGTTTTAACTCTTTAATAGTTTTACCATAATCATTAGAACCTAATATACTACTTCCACAAACAAGAATATCTGCACCGGCTTCTATTATATTTTGTGAGTTTTCCACATTTATTCCACCATCTGCTTCAATATCGTAGTCTAGGTTTTCTTTTACTCTGTATTTATTTAATTCATTTATCTTTTCTATGGTTTTTAGAATTAATTTTTGTCCGCCTTCTCCTGGTTCTACTGTCATTGCCAAAACTAGATTTACATATGGCAAAAATTCTTGTATTTTCTCTACAGAGGTGTTTGGCTTTATAGAAATTCCTACTCTTCTTCCCCTATTTTTTATATAATTTATAATTTCCATTACCTCTTCTTTATTTTTACAAGCTTCATAATGAAACGTAATTATATTTGGATTAAATATAAGGTAGCTATCCACATAGTTTATTACATCCTTTACCATAAGATGAACATCAAGAGGCACTTTTGTAATATTATCTAAATACTCACAAAATTCCAACATTTTATCGTGTGTGTTATTTTTTACAAATTCTCCATCCATAACGTCAATGTGGAAATAGTCTGTTTTAGCCTTTTCCAAATTATATATTGTGTCTATAATATTGTGCATTTCTGCTCCTAAAAGTGATGTTGCAATTTCTACCATTTTTGTTCCTCCCTATTTTTTATTTGTTTTGTATTTGTCTGTTTGTATTCTCCCTGTAGCGTTTTTGCAATTTTCAATCTAAATTATACGAAACTCCATATAATTTGTCAACACAAGTTTATTATAAGATAGTGGCAATTTTTTCTAAAATAATTGCATAAAATATCCTCTTATGTTACAATAAACTCTACTTTAAATAAGACGAGGCGAATAATTATGTTTAAAAAATATTTATTAGTATTCTTAATATCAATGGTTCCATTAATTGAGCTACGAGGAGCTGTACCCGTTGGGCTTAGCCCACTTTGGGGAGACGCGCTTCCTGTTATTCCACTGTACATAACATGTATAATAGGAAATATGCTTCCTGTGCCATTTATATTTTTCTTTGCAAGAAAAATTTTAGTATGGGGTGCAGATAAAAAATTTATTGGTAAATTTTTTAAATTTTGCCTAGAAAAAGGTGAAAAGGGCGGAAAAAAATTGCAGGAAAAAGCTGGCCGTGGTTTATATTGGGCATTGTTTTTATTTGTTGGAATTCCGCTTCCTGGTACAGGTGCATGGACTGGAACGCTTGCTGCCAGCTTGTTAGATATGGATTTTAAAAAGAGTTCCATTGCAATTATGGCAGGAGTTGTCCTTGCAGGAATTATAATGGGATTAGCATCTGCAGGAGTTTTCGGTGCTCTTGGTGCTATTTTTAGTTAAAATTTTGAGTGGGGAAACGTCCTCACTCAAATATTTTTTCTTACATTTATTCTTCTCAGATTATTGTTTGTTACATAACATATACAATTCCTAAAGCAATTGCTAATACTACAAATGCGACTCCCAATATTATTGTCCATCTTTTTAATTTTCCCTCACGAGTTCTACCTTTGTTTTTTTCGTAGAAGTTATTTGTAGATGAACCAACTATTGTTCCAGAAGCTCCATTGCTATCCTTGTTTTGCATCATTGTTATTATTATTAAAGCTACACAATCTAATAAATATAAGGCTATTAATATGTATTTTACTACTTGCATTTCTTTACTCTCCTTTTTGCTTCTTTTATTAACTCGTTTATTTTACCATAAACATACGTAAAAATCAATCAGTTTTAGCAAAATCTCTTTATTTTATTGGTTAAATATGCTATAATATTATTGTTAATTTATGTTTTAAGGGGGAATTTATATGTTAGCTTGGCAAGTTTGGTTACTTATAGCCGGAGTTTGTTTTATACTCGAAATTGCAACAGTTGGATTTCTAGTATTTTGGTTTGCAATTGCAGCTTTAATAGTAGCCGCATTAAGTTTAGTCATTCAAAATGTAATTGCACAAACAGCAATATTTGTATTGCTTTCTGTAATTTTAATTCTACTTACAAAACCATTAACAGATAAAATCACTAAAAAAGACGTTATTGTTACAAACTCTAAAACAGTAATTGGCAAAGAAGCGATTGTAACAAAGGAAATTAACACCACTGTTGGAAGCGTGGGGCAAGTTAAAATTTTAGGAGATACTTGGTCTGCAATAGCAGGTAATTATGATGGAGTAATTCCAAAGGGTAGTACTGTTAAAGTATTAAAAATAGATGGTGTAAAATTAATTGTTGAACCTGTAAATATTCAGTCTAAAACAAATGCAGTAATATAATTTCGTTTTTAATTTTTAAATATTTATATATAAATAAAGGAGGATAAAATCATGTGGTTTTTAATCGTATTACTAGTTATAATTATAATTATAGCAGTAAAATCCATCAAAATTGTAAGACAATCTGAAGTTTATGTTATTGAAAGATTAGGTAAATTTCATAAAATAGCAGATGCTGGTCTTACCATTATAATTCCTTTTATGGACCGTGTTAGAAGCGTTGTTAGCTTAAAACAACAAACTATGGACGTTCCACCACAAGGAGTTATCACAAAAGATAATGTTACTATTACAATTGATACAGTTGTATTCTATAAGGTAACAGATCCAGCCAAGGCAGTTTACGAAATTCAATCTCTAAAGAAGGGTATTGAATATTTAGCCATTACAACAATTCGTGATATTGTTGGTAAAATGGACTTAGACTCAACATTTAGTTCTCGTGACCTTATAAATGAACAATTAAGAGCTATATTAGACGAAGCCACAGATCAATGGGGTTGCAAGATTGACAGAGTTGAAATTAAAGACATTACACCACCTGCAGATATTAGAGATGCAATGGAAAAGCAAATGAATGCAGAAAGAACAAAAAGAGCTCAAATTCTACAAGCTGAAGGTGAAAGACAATCTGCAATTACACTTGCAGAAGGTAAAAAAGAAGCCGCAATTCTAGAGGCAGATGCTGAAAGAGAATCAAGAATTAGAAAAGCATCTGGTGAAGCTGAAGCTATTAAAAAAGTTGCTGAAGCAAGAGCAGACGAAGTTCGTTTAGTATATGAGGCTATGATGAAGGCTCACCCAGACGACACATTAGTACAATTAAAATCTTTAGAGGCTTTAAAAGACATTGCAAATGGAGAAGCAAATAAGGTATTTATTCCATTTGATGCAACAACAGCTCTTTCAAGTTTAGGAGCTATAAAAGAAGTTGTAAAAGATGAGAAAAAATAAGGTTTAATAAAGCACAGTAACTGTTTTGTATGATACAAAACAGTTACTTTTTTTCTCAAAATTTTGGGCTTTTTTTAATCTAGAAAATCGGCAAGTGATCTAATTTATTTAAAAAGGGTTAATCTTCTAAATAATATTTAGTTCCAAGCATTTTGTCCGGTAGGTATTGCTGTTCTACATAATGCCCTGGATAATCGTGTGGATACTTATATCCTACTCCATATCCTTCATTTTTCATTCCTTCTGCTGGTGCATTTCTAATATGCATTGGCACTTCTCCTGTATCTTTGGTTGCAACGTCTTCTAAGGCTTTATTTATTGCCACGTATCCAGCATTGGATTTTTTAGATGTAGCAACATATATAGCCGCTTCTGAAAGTATGATTCTTGCCTCTGGCATTCCAACCATATGAACTGCCTGCATAGCACTTGTTGCCACAACCAACGCATTTGGATTTGCAAGTCCTACATCCTCTGATGCACAAATTACAATTCTTCTTGCCAAAAACATTGGGTCCTCTCCACCATTTAATGCTCTTGCCAAGTAAAACACCGCTGCGTCTGGGTCACTTCCTCGCATAGACTTTATAAATGCACTAATATTGTCATAGTGGCTGTCCCCTTTTTTATCAAAAATGGCTTTTCTGTTTTGAACACTTTCTTTTGCAATTTGGTCTGTTATTGTTATATACCCATCTTCCCCAATTTTAGTTGTAAGAACAGCAACTTCCAATCCATTTAAGGCAGTCCTTACATCTCCGTTTGCGGTTTCCGCTATTTTGTATAAGGTTTCATCTGATATGTGTATTTTATATTCTCCCAATCCTTCGGGCTTATTTAGCGACTTCTTTAAAACTGTATATATGTTTTCTACAGTAAGTGGCTCTAATTTAAACACCATTGACCTTGATATTAATGCTTTGTTTACCTCAAAATAAGGATTTTCGGTTGTTGCCCCTATTAGAATTACTGTTCCATTTTCTACAAAAGGTAATAGCGCATCTTGTTGCAATTTATTAAATCTATGAATTTCGTCTATAAATAATATACATTTTCCAGAAGGATTTAATAATGGATTTTTTGCTTCTTCTATTGCATTTTTTATGTCCGATACCCCAGATGTTACTGCATTTAATTTTGTGAATTTATACTTTGTTGTATTGCTAATAACCCTTGCAAGTGAAGTCTTTCCGCAGCCAGGAGGTCCCCATAATATTATGCTAGATAGCCTATCTGCCTTTATTGTTCTGTATAATATTTTGTCATGTCCTAAAATATGTTCTTGTCCAACATAATCATCCAGTGTTTTAGGGCTCATTCTGTATGCCAACGGCTCGTTTGTATTCAAATTTACTTCACTCCTTTTTTTATTATTGTTTTGTTATGTTCCATATGTAAAAATCCTGCTATATTCTATGCACTTAACGTGCAAGATATTGTAGTGCCTCTTTTATTCTTTCTTCTAGGCTTGCAGTCTTTAATTTTGGCAATATTTGATTAATCTCGTACCTTCTATATCCAAGTACTTGTAATGCCTGAATTAACTCTTCTAAATCTTCTTCTGTTTCTGCCGTATTTTCTATTTCTTTGTTATTTTGCAAATTCATAGCCTCTTCTGTTTTTATTTTATCCTTTAGTTCTAGTATAATTCTTTGTGCTGTTTTAGGGCCAATTCCCTGTAACTTTTTAAGTGTATTTACATCATCTGTAATTACTGCCAATGCAAATCTTGACGGAGTTATATTTGAAAGTATTGTTAACGCAGACTTTGCTCCAATTCCTCCTACTGAAATTAAAAGTTCAAACATATGAAGCTCCTCGTTACTTCTAAAGCCATATAAACTCACATCATCTTCCCTTACTTTTAAAAATGTAAACACCTTAGCTTCTTTTCCTAGTTCTAGCTCGTCTATTGATGTTTTAGACATATATACTTTATATCCTACACCGCTAACCTCTACAACTACAAACTCTTCCGATTTTATTTCTACTGTTCCTTTTAAATACGCAATCATATTTTACTCCATTCATCAAACAAATTTTCTCTATCATATTTATTATTTTATCATACTTTTAACATTTTTCAATACCTTATTTATTTTTTTCTTGCATATTTTATCATGTATGATATAATAAAATCATCTTAAAGGAATTTTTACGGCTGATTTTTAGATCAGCTTGTAAAATATATTTTAATTTTTTTATAAAATTAGTTAGGAGGAAATATGACACCACATAATGAAGCAAAACAAGAAGATATTGCAAGGGTTGTATTAATGCCAGGTGACCCTCTTAGAGCAAAATATATAGCAGATAATTTTATGCAAGATGTAAAACTTGTAAATTCTGTTAGAAATATGTTTGGTTATACCGGAACTTATAAAGGAAAAAGACTTACTGTTTTCGCATCTGGAATGGGCATGCCTAGTATGGGAATTTACTCATATGAATTGTACAAATTTTATAATGTAGATACTATAATTAGAATCGGCTCTTGCGGAGCATACAACGAAAACTTAAATCTTTTAGATACAATTTTGGTTGATAATGCCTACACCGAAGGGAATTATGCTTATGAACTAAATGAGGAAGATTGTCATATTATGCAGTCAAGCAATGAGATTAACTCGGTTATTGAAAATACCGCAAAGGAGCTAAATATTCCTTATGTTAAGGGAAATACTCTTTGCTCAGATTGTTTTGACTACTATGTAAAAGATGTTAACTCATTAATTGCAAGATTTCCAAAGGACTTAAATATAATAGGTGCAGAAATGGAAGCATTTGCATTATTTTACAATGCTTTCTGTCTTGGTAAAAAAGCAAGTTGCCTACTTAGTGTTGTAGATTCTCATTACAAAAATCAAGAAATCTCAGCAAATGCCAGACAGACTTCCTTAAACTCTATGATTACATTGGCTCTTGAATCTGCCATTCGTTCTTTTGTGTAATAACTATAATTTACACTAAATTTTGCACATAAAAAAATTAGATATTAAATAATCCTTCTTGCTAAACCTTTGTTTAACAAGAAGGACTTATTTTTATTTTGTAATTGAAACAATTTTATATTTTAATGTTCCTGCTGGAGCATTAACTTCTACTATTTCATTTTTCTTTTTGCCCATTAAGGCAGCACCCAATGGTGACTCATTTGATATTTTATTTTGAGCTAAATCAACTTCAGTTGAACCAACTATAGTGTATGTTACTTCTTCATCAAATTCTTCGTCATACACTTTTACTATGTTACCCACTTGAATAGTTTTTGTATCTATTTCAGACTCGTCTATTATTTTTGCATATCTAACTTTATTTTCTAATTCTGCTATTTTTGCTTCATTTTCTGCTTGTGCATTTTTTGCTTCATCATATTCAGAATTTTCTGATAAATCGCCAAATCCTAATGCCACTTTTATTTTCTCAGCTATCTCCGCTCTTTTTTCTGTTCTAAGATAATCTAACTCCTTTTCGAGTTTATCATATCCCTCTTGAGTTACCAAAACACCTTTCTCTTCCATTTTGCCAACCTCCTTTTGTAAATATATTTACATTATAGATATTTGTCTATTTTTTTACTGTTGCTATATCATAAACCTTTTTTTACTATTTGTCAAGTATTATTCATAATTACCCAGTCCTAACACAAATTTTTACAATTTTTTCATTTTCTATTTATCTTTTTTACATTTTGTGCTACAATTCTTATATAAAATTTATACAAGATTGAACTTAATCAATAGATAAAATAATCTTTTAGGAGGTTACCAAATGAATTTAAATAAATGTGAACGTTGTGGATGTTTTTTTGCAAGTGCAGACTCTGTTTGTCCTAATTGCGAGTCTAAAGATGAAAATGATATTAAGCAATTAATGAACTTTTTGCAACAGGCAGAATCCACTGTTACAATAGATATTTTGTCTTGTTCTACAGGTGTATCTTTAAAAAATGTAAATAGATTTTTAAAAGATAAAGATTTGCATGCAACTTTTACAAGTCTTGGTCTTGACTGTGACAATACAAATAATTGTGAAATTCCTTTTATCCAAATTTTATAAATACAAAAATGCCTTATTTTTTATCAAAATAGGCATTTTTATTTAGTTTTTTATTTACTATTCTTTTTTCTTCTTAATATCCAGCCTTTTTTTGTTTCAAATGGAATTACTATTTTCACTGTTTGCCCTAGTTTTCCTGGATTTATTGTTGGTATTTCTTCCCCGGTTTCTGCATCATACAATTTTTCTATTTTGAATTCTTTGGGTTCTATTTCGTTTGGTATTATTAACTCTAATGTATCACCAACAGATAGTTTATTTTTTATTTCTATTAACACTGGTTCAGTTTGGTTTGTATCATTTTTTTCTATTTCAGTTGCTCCTTTATTAGATGCAAAATGTCTATCTTCTAGTATTTTCCCTCCAAATTCATAGTCTGGATTATATTGCTTTCCATCATATTCTTGAAAATCTTTATTATTTCTATCATTAAAATAAAAAGTTGTAAGTCCTCTAGTTTTTACTTTTTCCAGTTCTTTCAAATATTTTGTATAATCATATTCCTTTGGATTTGCAATGTAGTCATCTATTGCATTTCTGTAAGCATTTACCACACTTGCCAGATAATACTCAGTTTTTAGCCTTCCTTCGATTTTTAAGCTATCTACTCCCATTTCCACTATTTGTGGAATTTCTTTTATTAGGCATAAATCCTTTGATGATAAAATGTACGTTCCTTTTTCGTCTGTTTCTACTGGCATTAAGTTGCCTGGATTATTTTTTTCTTCTAAATATATGTTATAAGCCCATCTACAACTTTGTGAACAGTCTCCTAAATTAGCACTTCTGCAAGATAAATACTCACTTAAGAAACATCTTCCAGAGTAAGCCCAACATAATGCACCATGTATGAACATTTCCACCTCTAAGTCTTGAGGCTTGTTTCTCATTATTTCATTTATTTGTTCTCCACTTGCCTCTCTTCCTAAAATTACTCTCTTTGCTCCATTATCATACCAAAATTTTGCACTATGATAACTTATAACATTTGCTTGAGTACTTATATGAATTTCTATATTTGGAGCTACTTCTTTTATTTTTTGTATTACTCCTCCATCTGATGCAATAATTGCGTCTACATGAACTCTATCTAGCATTTTTACTTGTTTTTCTATTTCTTCATAATTAGAATCCCATGCGTAAATATTTAAAGCAGCATACACCTTTTTCCCTATTGAATGCGCATATTCTATTGTTTTTTCTAGGTCATTATCATCAACTTCTGCTCTACTTCTTAAAGATAATGATGCTGTTCCGCAATATACTGCGTCTGCTCCATACATAAATGCAATTTTTGCTTTTTCAAATGAACCTGCTGGTGCTAATAATTCTGGTCTTTTCATATATTTTTCCTTTCCTTTGCCTTACAATATATTATAAAATAACACGATATATAATTTTTTACAACATTTTTTGCTGAAACGTTTTGGATGCAGAGTTTATTTTTTTAGAAATTGCAAGTCCATCTCCAACTTCTAAAATTTCGGTTTCTAACTCTGGATTTTCAGTTATTTCTTTTATGTATTGTCTCAAATGAGTTACTGCTGTACGTTGCTTGTGCTTGTTGTAGTCGCTCATTACATATCCCTTATATAAAATATTGTCTGCTAATATTATTCCATTATCTTTTAACATACGAAGAGCTTGCTCTAAAAAGAATGGATATTTCCCTTTTGCTGCGTCTATAAATACAACATCGTATTTTTC
>CAZXVQ010000017.1:0-14973 GCA_964644295.1 uncultured Clostridium sp. | reverse complement strand
TTTTAGCTATTACTTCTAATGTATCGTCCATTATTATTGGAATGTGTCTTTCTCGTGCATTTTGTTTTATTATTTGTAATTTCTGTTTATTCATTGCTTTCATCCCTTCTAAAAGTACAATTTTTTACTCCTGATATTTTTGCTATCTATTACAAATTTAGCTATATTATAACACCAAATTGCCTCTAATATCAATCCTTGGCTCTGTTTTTTTGATATTTTATGTTCTCTTACAAATTATGACAGACTTTGCGCTTTTTACGTCGTATAATATTTTATGGAAACTATATGTTTCTGAAAGGAGGTGATTTATATGCCTTCTAGTGAACAAGAGAAGAAAAGTACTAAAAAGCTATCAAAATTTTTACATAATATATTGAACTTACTTAAAGAAATTTTGAAAATAGCTGAGGTACTAAAGTCTATTATTGAATTATTTCAGTAATAGAAAAACAGGCATTATCGGATGCCTGTTTTTTTTGGCAATTTTGTAATTGCCACGGAAACTTCATTTTCTGAAATTTGTGTGATACATGCCCTCTAGCTTGTCACAATAATATTATACTACATTGGATTTATTTTTTGCAATACTTTTAAAAAAATAATTAAAAAATCGTTCGACAATTTGCTACAATACTAAGCATAAATTTTTAAACATAGCTACTTTTATCTTCTTGCTGCTTTCTCTCTATCCTTGTTATTTAATATTATTTTCCTAAGTCTTATACTTTTTGGTGTTACCTCTACAAGCTCATCATCTGCTATAAATTCTATGGCTTTTTCTAGAGATAATTGAATTGGTGGAACTAGTCTTAAAGCATCATCCGAGCCTGATGCTCTAGTGTTTGTTAAATGTTTTTCTTTGCATACATTTATTGAAATATCTTCATTTCTTGCATTTATTCCAACTATCATTCCTTCATATACTTCTACACCAGGTCCTATAAATAGTTCACCTCTTAATTGTGCATTGTACAATCCATATGTTATTGATGTTCCTTGCTCAAATGCAACTAAAACGCCTCTTGTTCTTGCCTGTATTTCTCCCTTATATGGTTCATAGCAATCAAATAGCGAGTTCATTGTTCCTGTACCCTTTGTGTCTGTTAAAAATTCTGTTCTGTATCCTATTAAGCCACGAGCTGGTATTTTAAATTCAATTTTTGTATGTCCTGGCTCAGCTGGCTCCATGTTCTTCATTTCAGCCTTACGTCTTCCTAGTTTTTCTATTACTGTTCCTATTGAGTCATCTGGTACATTTACAACTAAAGTCTCTATAGGCTCACATTTTACTCCATCAATTTCTTTAAATATAACCTTTGGACGAGATACCAAAAGCTCGTATCCTTCTCTTCTCATTGTTTCGATTAATACTGATAAATGCAATTCTCCACGTCCACATACTTCAAAGCTATCTGGGGAAGCTGTTTCTTTTACACGTAAGCTTACATTTCTTTCTAATTCTTTAAATAGTCTGTCTCTAATGTGTCTTGATGTTACAAATTCTCCCTCTTGTCCTGCAAATGGTCCATTGTTTACACTAAATGTCATAGAAACTGTTGGTTCATCTATGTTTACAAATGGTATTTTTTCTGGGTTTGATAAATCGCAAATTGTATCTCCTATGCCAATGTCTGCAATTCCCGATATTGCAACTATGTCTCCTGCTTCTACTTCTTCTACTTCTGTTCTTTTTAGTCCCATATATGTGAACAATTTTGCAATTTTGCCTTGTACATTTTTATCTTGCTTGCATACAACAACTGGCATTCCATTTTTTGTTTTACCACGTTCAATTCTTCCTATTGCAATTCTTCCTAGATAATCATCGTAATCTATATTAGATACCAACATTTGCATTGTTCCATCCATATCACAAGCTGGTGGCTCTATTTTATCTATTATTGTATCAAATATGCACGTAATATTATCTGATTCATCATTTAAATTCATTTTTGCAATTCCATTTTTTGCAGAAGCATATATTACTGGGAAATCTAATTGGTCATCAGATGCATTTAATTCTATAAATAATTCTATAACCTTATCTAGTACCTTTTCTGGTTCTGCACCAGGTCTATCTATTTTATTTATTACAACTATTGGCTTTAAGTTTAATGCTAGAGATTTTTTTAGAACTTCTCTTGTTTGAGGCATTGGGCCCTCAAAAGCGTCTACTAATAATAAAACTCCATCTACAGTTTTTAAAACACGCTCAACCTCTCCACCAAAGTCAGCATGACCAGGGGTATCTACTATATTTATTTTTACTCCATTGTACATTACAGATGTATTTTTAGAAAGTATTGTTATTCCTCTTTCTTTTTCTATATCTCCAGAGTCCATTACTCTTTCTTCAACTTGTTCATTTTCCCTAAATATATGGCTTTGTTTTAAAAGCGCATCTACCAATGTTGTTTTTCCATGGTCAACGTGTGCTATT
Source organism: uncultured Clostridium sp. (assembly GCA_964644295.1). Classification (GTDB taxonomy): domain Bacteria; phylum Bacillota; class Clostridia; order TANB77; family CAG-508; genus CAG-245. Next base: position 12,530 of record CAZXVQ010000017.1, on the reverse strand, counting down.
ATTGCAATATTTCTTATATTTTTATTATTCATTATTTTTCCCCCTTTATAATCTATTTATTTATAGATTACTTTACACTATTAGTTAATGGCATTAACAAAATCAATTCAAATGGGCGAATTTTATTTTCGCCCAGTCTTCCTCTTTTTTATGGAAATTCCATTTTATTATTCTTCTTTTTCTTCTTGTGATGTTCCCTCTAATTCTCTAATTGATAACTCCATTTTCTTATTTTCTAGGTCAATTCCTATTATTTTGGCATTTACCTTTTGTCCTACCTTTAATTCTTCTTCTGGTTTCGATATTTTTCTTTCACATATTTGAGAAATATGTATTAGCCCTTCTACACCCTTTTCTAGTTCTGCAAATGCGCCAAATGGCATAAGCTTAGAAATTTTTACTTTTACTATATCTCCAACGTGGTACTTCTCTTCTACCTTGTTCCAAGGATTTGGTCCTTTTTTCTCGTATGAAAGCTTAAACCTTTTATTTTCTGTATCTAATTCCTTAATTCTTACTTCTATTTGCTGGCCTACTTGCAAAATATCTCTTGGATTCTGATTTCTTCCCCATGTCATTTCTGATATATGTAATAGTCCTTGTGCTCCGCCTATATCTACAAATGCTCCAAAATCGCTAATACTTGTAACTATTCCTGTATATTTTTTGTTTACTTCTATGTTGTTCCAAAGTTCTTCTAATTTTGCTCTTTTTTCTTCTTCTACAACATCTTTTACTGAGCCAATTATTTTTTTGGCTCTTTCATCATTTTCTATTACTCTAAAAGAAACCTTCTTTCCTTTATAATCATTCTCGTTTTCTTCTCTAGATATATTAGAAAGTGATAATGGTATAAATATTCTAATTAAATTTTTGTAAAGTACAACCAAACCGTTTTTGTTTACTTGCCTTACAGTTTCTTCAAATATTACTCTTGAGTCTACTTTGTCTTTAAACTCTTTTCTTATTTCTCTTATTTTTGCATGTTTGCAAGACATTAAAACATTTCCCTGACCATCATTTATTTTTAATATGTCTGCTTTTATTTTGTCTCCAACATTATATTCTTGTTCAGGTTCTAAATCTTGCTCGCTGAAATATTCATTTCTTGGAATTATTCCGTCTGCTTTATATCCTATATCTACAAAGATTTCTCCTTGTTTGTTAATCTCTATAATAGTTCCCGTAACAGTGGTTCCCGGTTTTATCTCTTTAAAAGTTTGATTTATTATGTCCTCAAATGTTAAATTTTCTTCTAAATTATCCATAAAAATCCTTCATTTCTTAATTTAATTTTGCAACTTACGCTCACAATTATACCCTATTTTGCGTTTTTTGTCAACATAATTATGTTATCCATTATCTCTTTTGTTGCCTGGTCCAAATTATCTTTTTCTGGATTTTTTTCTTCGTATTTACTAAAGTCTAACGGTTTGCCATAGTTTAGAGTTACTTTTGTAAATGGTTTAAATGACCCTTGCACCCCTACTGGCACTACTTTTACATTTGCTTTTAATGCCATAAATGCCGCACCATTTTGTACTTTCTTAGCTTTTTCTAGTCCCCTTCTTGTGCCCTCTGGAAATATACCCAAAGATTCTCCTCTTTTTAGTGCCTGCAAACACATCTTCATAGAGCCTAAATCTCTCATTTCTCTCTTTACTGGAATTACATCAAACAGATAGCCCATGTGTCTTAAAAATACATTGTGGAATAGCTCCTCTTTTGCTATAAAGCAGATTTTCTTTTTGCTACAGCATACTATCGCTAGGGCATCTAAGTAGTTTAGGTGATTTGCACACACTATAACTGGTTCGTCTGTTATTAGGTTTTCTTCATTAACTTTTTCTATTCTATAAACCACTTTGTAAAATGCACGGATTGCACCTTTTACAATTGCTCTTTCTATTTTTTTCCATGTTGTATCTGGATGTACATTATATATTTTTTCTTGAATTTTTTGCTCTTTTTTCCTTTTGTTTATAACCTTGCTCATTTCATTTGCTTGCTTACTTATTGTCATATTTGAGCAGTCTATTACGGTTGCTCCAGGAGCTACCTTCAATGCCCCCATTTCCTTTTCCATATCATTTTTATCACGTTTTTTTATATTTTCCAATACTTCTTCATAGGACATTTTTATGCCTTTTTCTTGGTTTTGCTTAAACCTTCTTTTTGCCCTTACCTCTATATCTGCGTCAAGGTAAAATTTCACATCTGCATTTGGAAACACAACTGTTCCAATGTCTCTGCCTTCCATTATTACATCTTTACCTTGTGCCATTTTTCTTTGAATATCCACCATTGCAACTCTTATCTGCTTTATGCTTGAAACTTGAGATACCATTAAGGATACTTCCTTACCTCTTATCTCGTCTGTAACATCTTCTCCGTTTAACAATACTTTTTGTTTTCCGTTTTCGTTGCTCATGTCTATTTTAATGTTTTTTAGCATTTCAGAAATCTTTTCTTCTTCGTCTAACCCAATATTATTCTTTAACATTTCTAAGGTTACACATCTGTAGGTTGCCCCTGTGTCTATATTTACCAAATTATATTTTTTAGACAAAATAGCTGCCATTGTTCCTTTTCCAGTTCCTGCTGGTCCATCTATTGCTACAACAAAAGACATAAATACCTCCCCAAATAATATTTTAACTATTCCTCTACATGAAGTCCTTTTGCTACTAGTTCAGCCTTAATTACATTCATTGCAGTTTGTTTTTCTATTTCCTTTTTAGTTTTATCTCTAAATTCTTGCAAAATATCTATTATATTATTGCCATAATTTATGATGGCTTCCATATAAATTGATATTCCATCTCCATAATTTTCTACTCTTGTTCTTGTTACTTCATATATACCTGGAATCTTTTTTGCAACTCTTTCTGCAATTTGCCTAAACACACTATCAGATATTGTAAAGTTTCCTAGATAGCTAAAAGTTGGCCTTATTATTGATTTTTCTGATATATATGGATTTCCTCCTTTGCCCTTAGACCTAAATATCTGAAGTGGATCTAATATGTAGCCCGAAAAATCCTTCTTAATTTCAAATGTTGGTACTGGAATTACATGTTTGCCCTCTGTAACACGCATATTTCTTGCCTTCGACATTTCCTCTTCTGTTGCCACATCATTTATGTATATTGTTTTTACGATTTTAGAAAGACCTAAATTTAGCCTAATCTTTTCTACCATTTTGTCCGAAGTACCTAAAATAAGAATACTTTCCGGCTTAAATTTTCTTATGGCTTTCTTCATTTCGTTTTTTTCTTGTTCTTCTATAAACAATGCATGTCTAATTGTTTCTATTTTGGTTGGTGCCTTTTTGGCTGACGTTCCCGCAAGCACCTCATTTTCGTCTATCAATAGTCCGTCATCAATTATGTAGTGAATATTATAAGCACTTGCTACCATTTGTGCTCTGTAGCTTTTTCCTGTACCAGACGGTCCTACAAACGCATATACTTTCATTTTTAATTCCTTTCTCTTTTCAAATTCTATTCTGCCAAGTGTCAATTTCAATCTTTTGAAATAATTTCAAATGTATATTGGTATCCTTTATAGGAATCTTCAAAATATTGTTCATCTAATTTTGTAACATTATATTTTTCAGATATTTCTTCATATAGCTCGTGCGAAGTTCCGCCTTCTACAAGTAAAATTCTTCCACTATAATCTCCTATTATTTCGTCTAAATCTTCTTTAATTATCATGTTAAATGCTTTGTATGCTTCGTGCACACCCCAATGCTCTTTATTGTAAAAATACGAATTATTTTCTTTTATATTTGATAATTCTGTTGTAATTACGGCTCCACTTATAGCATTTGAATATACTATAATGTCTCCTTCTTGAACATTTTCTTCTAGGTAAGCCATAAAATCTCTATTTGTTGAATTGTAGTTTTGCTTTATAGCAATAATATTGCTATAACTTGATACCAATAAAATTACTATGCAAACAGCAGCCACTCTCCATTTATTTGTATCTTTTGCCATGAAAAATGCTAAACCAAATACAAGTATTCCTGTTACAATTAATAAATATCTAAATAGCAAGATTACGCTATGCAAAAGTGCAGATACTAGAAGTGCAATTATAATAATTGCTATATATAGCAGTATTGCCCACGTTCCCGGCTTTCTTTCTTCCTTTTTTACTTTTGAGGCTATATATAATATGTATGCATAAAATGCTGTTGTAAGTACCACTGGCATGGTTTCTAGGTTTCCTCTATATTGTGTTGTTAATATCTCGTAAAATGAATTCGGAAATGTAAGAGTAATCCAAAATCCTCCAAACCCTGTTAATTGAGCAATAAAGCTTATAAGCCATGGCATGTATAATATAACTTGAATTACTGCAGATATTATAAATTTTATTAGGTCTTGTTTTCTAGTTTTTACATTTTTTATTAAATATACAAAAAGTAATAAATTTACCACTCCTGCTAACATTAGTCCATAATAGTGGGTATATGCAACGGCTAAACTACTTAGTGCAAATATTATGAATGTTGTTCTTTTTACTTTGCCTTGGTATATTCTATAAGCATATATTGCCATTATTGTTCCAAGTAACATTCCCAAAGAATACATTCTTATTTCTCCTGCAAACCCGTGCGCTTACAGGTAAAAATAATATTAAAAAAGAAAATATAAAACCTGTTTTATCCCCAAAATCTTTACGTATATGTGTATAACCCAGTATTCCTAAAATGGCTATACATGCTGCCGAAAATATTCTATATACAATTAAATTATTTCCAAAAATTAAATACAGCACGTGCAAGCAAAAATAGTACAAAATTGGGTGTACGTCATGTGAGCCAATTTTCCAAATTTCTGCAAATGAATGTTGCACAATTCCAACTGTATAGCTTTCGTCAAACCACATATTACTATGAAATATGGAAAGGCAAATAAATATTATTCCTAGTATTATTACTGCAATATGAGCATACTTAAGATTTATTTTTTTATTTTGATCCATTTGTAAATTTCTCCTAAACATTTATTGCCAATATTGTATCACATTAAGAAAAATTTAACAACATGAAATGTTGTGGTTGTGCATAATAAAAAAAGATGCTATAAATAACATCTTTTTTAAGTAGTTTATATTATCCTTTAACGTCTGTTCATTCCAGGCATACCTTGGTTATTTACATTTGTCACATTTGATGTAACTGTAGAATTTACCTTTAGTTCTGCCTTTTGCGTGCCATTTACATATAAGTTGTAGCTTTCGCCAGTTTTAATACTACTATTTGAAACTATTATTACTTGATAACTGTTTTCGCTTGTAAATGAGGTCACTTCATTTCCTGAACTATCCTTTAAAACTATTGTATCGCCATTGTTTCCGCTTGTGCTAAATACAAGTATGTTTTGCTTAGAATTGCTTGATGGCATTTCAATCATACCAGATGAGCCATATGCAATTAGATTTCCGCCATCTACTATAAATTCGCCATCAAAATCTAATGGAGCATTTGCACTACTTGTTGGACCTTTTATAACAACTGTTCCTCCGTACATGTATATTGAACCATTTGAGTCTAACCCATCGCCAACGGCTTTTACAGTAATGTTTCCTTCATTTATTACCAGTTTTCTATTGCTATCTGCGACATTACTAAAACCATTTTGTCCAACTCTCCCCATAATAGATGAGCTGTCTGCGCCTCCAGCAACATTTATTCCGTCATCAGAAGCTATTACATTAATAGTCCCTCCATTTATTTCAATATAAGCACTTTCTATTCCCTCATAGCTCTTGGTAATATTTATTGATGCGTCATTTATTACAAGATTTGTATCTGCATGAATGCCATCATCTCCACTGTTTAGCTCAAATGTTCCACCATTAATAATTATAATACCATTTGAATGTATGCAGTCATCTGTGCTTGTAATTTTTATTGTTCCACTTTCTATTGTTATTTCTTGACCTGCCTTTAATCCTTTACTGCTTACCGAATCTGTACTAGTTGATGAATTTTGTGTTGTTCCAAATCCATTTTTCATAAAATTATTATTTGAGGTGTTAGAACTTTGCACTGCAGTTGTAGTTATGTTTATTTGTGCATTTCCAGACACATTTAGTACCGTTTCTGCCTGAATTCCATCACTTACAGATGTAATTTTAATATTGCCACCATCTATTACAACATATCCTAATGATTCATCTTCATCATTTGTAGACTTTATGCCATCTCCGCCAGCATTTATTGTAATGCTTGCAGAATTTATTGCAACAAAGTCTTTACCTCTTATTGCGTCATCTTCTGAATTTATGTTTAGGCTGACATTTACAATTTTTAGCGTATCCTTGCTAACTATTCCATCTAAATAATTGCTATTTACATTTAATGTTCCTGAGCCATTTATTACTAAATCTGTTTTTGTAAATATTGCCCCATCTGGCTCAGATTTTTCGGTGTCTGTAAACTTCGTATATGTTCCTGTATCTGAAATTGTACTTTCCGAATTTTCTGTAACAGTTATTGTAAGCACATCACATTCTACGCAATTTATAGGTGCTGTTGTTTTACTTGTAATATTGCAATTATCTAAAACAAGTTGAACATCATCATTTTTGCTTGCTTCCACTACAATGTTGCAATCAGATATTGTTCCTGTTATATAGTAACTTCCAGCAGATGTTATTTTTATTTCACTTCCAGAGTTTTTTACTCCGCTTCCTTCTATGCTAATCTTTTCATCGCTTAATTCAATTTTTGCCTTGTATTCCTCCCACTGTCCAGTTAGCTCTGTTTCCGAATACTCCACATTTATAGGTGTTGATTCTGTTACAATATTTGCTATTTTTGAACTTTCTTGATTTTGCTTTATTCTAAAATACACTCCAATTGCAATTGCCAAAACTAGCACGAGTAGAATAATAATAATTGGTACTAATTTATTCCCCCATTTTTTCTCCACTATAATTCCTCCTCACTTAATTCTTGTCTTTCAAGCATTACAAGCATATTTCCATTTCTGCATCTGATTTCATCTAGAAATTCTTTTTCCTTTACTTCTGCTTTTACTTTTACATAGTATAACAACTCATACATACTTCCCATATTTGTTGTTTTTACTTTTCTAAGTTCTGCCTTGTTTGTGAATTTTTCAAATATATCATTAAATACTTCTTCATAATCTAAATTTTCTGGAATTATTATTTTTAGCTTTCTTTCTGCTCCATCATGAACTTTTTGTGTGATTTTTGTTACCACAATCATTAAAATTGCAACTAATATTGTTATTAAAATTGTGTATAACACATATCCCATTCCAAGAGCAAGACCTGTTGCCATTGCCCAAAATACACTTACAATCTCTTTTGAGTTTCCTGGCATACTTCTAAACCTTACCAAACCAAAAGCTCCTGCAACTGCAAATGCTGTTCCCAAATTTCCATTTACTAAAAATATAACCACTTGTACCAATACAGGTAATATTGTTAATGTTATTAAAAAATTAGATGTGGTCTTGGTTGTTAATTTATGCGTTAAGCTAATAATTCCTCCCATTAAAAATGCAACTACTATGCAAATTAAACAATCTACCAGGCTTACGGTAGCCTCACTTTCAAACAAAATACTATTTAACATTTTTTATTCCTCCTTAAATAACATATTGACCAACTTTGTTGGCATTTAAAATTAATTGGGTATACGCTTCTCCATATTTAGAAAACCCGCATGGTTGTATTTTAAATTTATTTAGCAAATCAACCATACACATTGGCATTGACCCCAATGTTTTTACTTCCATTATGTATTTGCCGTCTTCTAATATCTGCTTACCATAGCTTCCATCTTCTAACTGCAAATCCTCTGTTCTTGCTAAAATGTTGTCATCAAAAGTTACCCTAAAGTCCCTATTATTTTTATCGTAATAGGCTGTTCTGTCATATGAAATATACGCTTTAGGCTGTAAATTATATAGCTTAAAGTAATAAGCAAGTTCCTTTTCTATTTGACTATTTGGAAATTCCTTATTGTCGTCCAATCTGTAAAAATCTTCTAATTTAAGCTCTATTCTTCTTTTGCTAACCACACCATTATACTTTCTTTTTATTTCTAAAAAAACTGTACTTTCTAAATTTGGTGTATTGTAGCTTCTTAGTCTTACCTTTTCCTTAAATGGTGGCTTACTGATGGACTGCCTAATTAAATCATATCTTTCGTTATCAAAATAGATATTACAAATAGTGCTTTCTCCATGTTCGTCTTCTACCATAAAATCCTCTAAAGCTGTTTTTACTTCTTCATATTGCTCTTTATTTAATATGTATTTTTTTTCCACTCTCTTAAAAATATCTGCCATTTATTCACTTCCTTTGCGTATTCTCTATGTTTATTTATATTATATAAATATTGAAATTTTATTGAACTTGATTTGTTCTTAAATAATATCGTACAATTCTTAGCTATTTTTAATTATTCCTTATTAGCAAAAAAACTCTTCGGGCATTGCCAGAAGAAGTTTTTTATAATTGTAAAGCGCAAATTACGCCACATCTTTTATTTTTATATCTCTTACGTGGTCTATTTTTTCCCACTTTGTGTCTCGTATAAATAAACATTTAAAGTTGATAAGTAGCCATGAGCCTAAGAATAATGGATATAATATTAATCCTTTAATCATTGGCTTTATTGGTTTTTTATCTATTATCATTATTACAATTCCAACAAATATTGGTAGGAAAAATGTTGGAAGAATATATCTTAGGCAATTTATAAGTAAGTCCAATGTATTCATTCCACCAAATATATACATTACAAAATTTAAAACTACCAATAGTATTGTCATAATGAACATTGGTATACTTCCTAACATGTATAAAAGTCCATCAAAGTTCATTACAGTTTTATTTTTTACTACAGCTCCAGCAAGTGGTTTTGTATATTCGTGTAGGCATTGGATATGTCCTATTGTCCATCTTGACCTTTGTGACCAAGATTGCTTAAATCCTACTGGTTGTTCGTCATATACTATTGCATCTGTTGCCCACCCCAAACGCTTGCCTTCTATAATACGCTTTAGCGAAAATTCTATGTCTTCAGTAAGAGTTTTTGTGTTCCAACCTGCTTTTTTTACTATATCAAATTTTACCATAAATCCTGTTCCATTTATTAATGGTGATAAGCCCAAATTATATCTTGCCAAATGATAAAATCTGTTCATCGTCCAATAGAATATTGAATACCCTGCTGAAACCCAACTGTCTGATGGATTTTTTATGTCTCTGTATCCTTGCACAACATCTTCGCCTTGGCAAAGTTTTTTGTTCATTGCCTTAAAAAATCCTTTGTCTACAATGTTATCTGCATCAAACACGCAAAAGGCATCGTAGTCCGCATTTTCTTCTACTTTTTTATTTAGAAACCATTGAAGAGCCGCACCTTTGGTTTGCTTTTCTGGTTTTTCTTCGTGTCTTTCTAAAACAATTGCACCTAAATTGCTTGCTATTTTTACTGTATTATCTGTACAATTATCTGCAATAATGTATATGTCTATTAATTCTTGCGGATAATCCTGATTTCTTAGACTTTCTATTAAATTTCCTATAACGTTTTCTTCGTTATGTGCAGGCAATATTGCCATAAATTTATGATTTTTGTCTACGACAAATGGTTTGTCTTTTATTTTTACAAAAGAACATAAACTTATTATTAGCTGGTATAACCAGTAAATTGTTAAAATCCATACCATTGCCTGCTGTATTACATATAAATACTTCATATAATCTAACTATGCAAATTATGCACAAGTCTCCTTTCAGTTTTATATTAGTTAATGCAATTACATATTTTATTTTGTCTATTCTTTTTCATGTTTCTCTAAGTCTTTCATGGTTAAGTTAATTCTGTCTTGATTATCTATTTCATAAACCTTAACTCTTACTTCGTCTCCAACAGCCAAAACATCTTCAACTTTTTCTACTCTTTTGCTTGATATTTTTGAAATATGAAGCAAGCCTTCTCTGCCTCCTCCGATATCAACAAAAGCGCCAAAGTTCATTATTCTTGTAACTTTTCCATCGTAGATTTTTCCTACTTCTATGTCTTTTGCAATGTCTTCAACCATTTTTAGGGCTTTCTTACCATTTTGTTCATTATCTGTATAAATGCAAACTCTTCCATCTTCTTCTATGTCTATCTTAACTCCTGTTGCATCAATTATTTTATTAATCATTTTTCCACCAGGTCCAATTACATCCTTTATTTTGTCTACATTAATTGTTGTTGTAATTATTTTTGGTGCATATTTTGAAAGACTTGCCCTTGGCTCTGCAATTTGTTTTAGCATTATTTCGTCTAATATATAATCACGAGCAACTTTTGTTCTTTCAAATGCTTGTTTAATTATATCATATGTTAGACCATCATTTTTAATGTCTACTTGAATTGCTGTTATTCCATCTTTTGTGCCACCGACTTTAAAATCCATGTCGCCAAAGAAGTCTTCAATTCCTTGAATATCTGTAAGCATTACATATTCATCTGGATTTTCTTTTGATGTAACTAATCCTGTTGATATTCCTGCTACTGGTTTTTTAATTGGAACACCTGCATCCATAAGTGCTAGTGTACTTCCGCAAATACTTGCTTGTGATGTAGAACCATTTGAAGATAATACTTCTGATACAACTCTTATTGTGTATGGGAATTCTTCTTCTGAAGGAATTACTGGAACTAAAGCCTTTTCTGCTAATGCTCCATGTCCTATTTCTCTTCTTCCTGGTCCACGAGATGGTCTTGCCTCTCCTACACTATATGATGGGAAATTATATTGATGCATATATCTTTTTGCTAATTCCTCATCTATTCCATCTAGCTCTTGCTCTTCTGATTTTGTTCCTAGTGTTACAACAGATAATACCTGAGTTTGTCCTCTTGTAAATATTGCACTTCCATGTACTCTTGGAAGAACCCCAACTTCGCAAGAAAGTGGTCTTATTTCGTCTATTTTTCTTCCATCTGGACGTTTATGCTCTTTTAAAATCATTTCTCTTACACATTCTTTTTCTAGGTCATGAATACTTCCTGCAATATCTGCTTGTTTGTTTTGTGTTTCTTCTTCTCCGTATTTTTCTACAAAATAATTTTGAATATCTGCTGAAATTGCTTCTATGTTTGCATCTCTTACTTCTTTATCTTGTGCTTGTACGTCTTGGTACATTCTTTGCTTAAAGTTTTCTTTGACTTCTGCATAAACATCTTCGTTTGTTGCAAAAGATACATATTCAAACTTTGGCTTTCCAACTTCTTGTGCAATTTGCTTTATAAAGACGCATAATTTTTTTATTTCTTCATGTCCTGCTTTTATGCAGTCTAACATTGTGTCATTTGGAATTTCATCTGCTCCTGCTTCAATCATTGTAACCTTTTCCATAGTTCCTGCAACAGTTAGTTTTAATCTGCTCTTTTCTCTTTGCTCAACTGTTGGATTTATAACTATTTGGCCATCTACATACCCAACATTTACTGCAGCTGTAGGTCCTCCAAATGGTATGTCTGATATAGAAAGTGCAACTGATGCGCCTATCATTGCACATACCTCTGGGCTGTTATCTTGCTCTACAGATAAAACTGTTGCAACAACACAAACCTCGTTTCTAAAATCCTTTGGAAATAATGGTCTTATTGGTCTATCTATCGCTCTAGATGTTAAAATGGCCTTATCGGCTGGCTTGCCCTCTCTTTTTTGAAAACTTCCTGGAATTTTTCCAACTGCATATAGTTTTTCTTCGTAGTCAACTGATAATGGGAAAAAATCTATTCCCTCTTTTGGTTCTTTTGCTGCTGTAGCATTTACCATTACAACTGTATCGCCATAATGAATTATGGCATTTCCATTAGCAAGCTCTGCTACTTTTCCTGTTTCTACAACAAGTTTTCTCCCTGCTAATTCTGTTTCAAATTTTCTATACATAGTATCTTCCCTTCTTTTATTTATATTTATATCACAATACTTGTATTAGACTGTAACCTCTATAAAATTCTAGATTTAATATTGATAATTTAGATTTGTATTAAGCAACTAATTTTTTTAAAATACTTTAATTTACCTAGAAATTTATACAAGCTACTTCTAATTTAAGTATTGTTATATACAAAGATTAATATTTGCAAAATGACTATTTTTTGTTATTTTGCGTGATTTTCTACAAATTAACAAAAATTTTTTATTGCTATTTGTAAAAATGGGCGCTTTATTCTTAGTAAAACGCCCTTTTTGTTTCTTATTTTCTTAATCCTAATTTTGCAACAATGTCTCTATATCTTTGAACATCTTTTTTGGCTAAGTAATTTAATAAATTTCTTCTTGCTCCAACCATTTGTAGAAGTCCTCTTCTTGAATGATTGTCTTTTTGATGAGTTTTTAAATGTGCTGTTAAATCATTGATTCTTTCTGTTAAAAGAGCTATTTGAACCTCTGGAGAACCAGTGTCATTTTCATCTCTTTTATAAGTATTAATGATTTCTTGTTTTCTTTCCTTTGTCA
>CAZXVQ010000016.1:3394-15927 GCA_964644295.1 uncultured Clostridium sp. | reverse complement strand
TTAAATAGCATTTAATCAGTAACTAGAATTTACTTTTTCAAATAGAATTTACTTTTTCACTTCACACTTCAGTTTGTGGATTACTTTTTGGCTTAAATCCTTTACATTATATCTTAATTTAATTATAATATTGTAAAAAAGGGAGGAGAATATATAAGAGTAATTCTTATAAAATATAAAGATGGAGCAAATAGAAATAACTGTTAGAGTAAAAGAAAGTTTAGAAAGTGCAAAGAATAAACTTAAAAAACAAGGGTTTAAATTAATAAGAGAAAGTGTAATAGATGATATTTATATGACACAACTATTAAGTGGATTAAAAAAAGATAATATTCAATATGTATTATCAAATTCAGTATTACTTAGATATTTAAATGAAAATGGAAAAGAGATTAAAAAGATAACATATAAGAATAAGAAATATGATAATGGAAATGTAATTTCTGAACAAAAAATAAACCTGAATTGTGACGATTTAGAAACTGCAAAAAAATTATTTGAAGCTCTAAAATTTGAGGAATTAGTTGAGGTTAAGTATAATGTAATAGTTATGAAAAAAGGAGATATAGAATTTGCATTTCAAAATGTAGAAAATCTAGGATTGCTATTAGAATATGAAAATAACAATGATTTCTCAAATAGCAACTTAGAAGAAATAAACAAAGAAAAAAATAGAATGCTTGAAGAAATAAAAGAATATGGAATAGAAATTACTGATGAAATGGATGTAAAGAAAGCTTGGGAATTAATATACAAAAAATTTGAATAAGAATCAAAACTTATTTATGAAATGTTAGAAGCAATTCATAAATAAGAGAGATAGCAGTTGTGCTATCTCTCTGTTGTTGTAATATATAGCTATATTATAAATTAATGATTTTTTTATAATTTCCGTATCTTATATTTTGTTAATTCCAAAACACTTCGTGTGTTTGAAGTCGCAATTTGCGACTTCAAAGCGTCATATTTACTATTACTTATTTCAAGGAAGAAATAATAACAAAATAAAAAAGTAAACATAAACTATATTAAGATGATTGACATTGGAGGTATATACATGAAAGACACAAAAAAACCAAAAAAAGTACTAGAAGTAAAAGATGTATTAAAAACATATCAGGCTAAAAACGGAGAAATTGAAGCACTACGAAATATAAATTTTGATGTAAGAGATGGAGAATATGTAAGTATAATCGGACCAAGTGGATGCGGAAAATCCACTTTATTATCTATTATTGCAGGCTTAGAGCCTAAAACAGCTGGCAACATCTACATAGATGGAAAAATAGGCTATATGTTGCAAAAGGATAATTTGCTTGAGTGGCGTACAATATACAAAAATGTGCTATTGGGCTTAGAAATTCAGAAATCACTTACAGAGGAGACAAAACAATATGTTACAGAACTGCTTAAAAAATACGGTTTATACGAATTCAGAAACAAATATCCAACGCAATTATCTGGAGGCATGAGACAAAGAGTTGCACTAATAAGAACACTTGCAATTCGCCCTAAAATACTTTTGCTAGATGAGGCATTTTCAGCACTCGATTATCAAACAAGGCTAATGGTAACTGAAGATATATACAAAATTCTAAAATCTGAAAAAATAACAACGATAATGGTTACACATGATATATCAGAAGCAATTAGCATGTCTGATAGAGTTATTGTGCTTAGTCAAAGACCGGCAACTGTAAAAAATATATATAATATAGACTTTGAGATGGAAAACAGAACACCATTAAACTGCAGAGAAAATTCTAAATTTAGCAAGTATTTTAACCTAATGTGGAAGGAGCTTGAAGAATATGATAAAGCAGCCGAAGAAAAGTGAGCCAATATCAGAAGACCGTAAAATATATTTACACAAAATAAAAGCAAGAAAAATAAAAATTTTGATTACGCAAATATTAATAGTTGTAATATTCATAGCATTATGGGAGTTACTCGCAAGAATTGGAAAGATAGATAGCTTTATAACAAGCCAGCCATCAAGAATATTAAAAACTTTTTTTAATTTGTCTTCCAATAACTTATTAGAACATTTAAGAATAACATGCACAGAAACACTAGTGGGCTTTTTATTAGGAACTGGAATGGGAGCAATTATAGCAGTTTGCCTGTGGTGGTCACCATTTATTTCTAAGGTTTCAGAACCGTTTTTGGTTGTACTAAATGCCCTTCCAAAAGTGGCGTTAGGGCCGGTAATAATTATATGGGTAGGCGCTGGAATGCCCGCAATAATTGTAATGGCACTAGCAATATCATTAATTGTAACAATTCTAAATATTTTAAACGGGCTAATGAATACAGACAAGGAAAAAATAAAAATGGCAAGAACTTTTAATGCAAGCAAATTTCAGGTTCTTACAAAAGTTGTAATACCTGCCAATATATCAACTTTATTTAATACTTTAAAAGTAAATATAGGCTTATCGTTGGTAGGCGTAATTTCCGGAGAATTTTTAGTTTCTAAAGGAGGACTTGGATATTTAATTGTATATGGAGGGCAAGTGTTTAAACTAGATTTGGTAATGACTAGTGTAATAATTCTTGCAATAGTGGCAGCTATAATGTATGAATGCATCGAACTTCTAGAAAAGAAAATTGTAAAATAATTTTTTAAATTAGCCCGTCTGTTAAAAAAATGGGCGGGCGTACTTAAAACTTGGAAAACCAGCATATATAAGAAGGAAGGGATTATAAAAATGAGGAGAAAAATAATTACAATTATATTTGCAATAATTATTATTGCAATTGGAATTTTTGTGGCTGCAAATTGGGGAGACGAAGAAGAAGACCTAAAAACAATTCAAGTATGTGAGGTTACAAGGTCAGTGTTCTACGCACCTCAATATGTGGCAATTTCGTTAGGCTTTTTTGAGGAGAAAGGCCTAACAGTAGATTTAACAACTGGTCAGGGAGCAGATAATGTTATGACATCAGTATTAGCAGGTCAAAGTGATATAGGATTCTGCGGACCAGAAGCGGCTATATATGTATATAATGAAGGAAAAGAAGACTATATACAAGTATTTGCCCAGCTAACCAAAAGAGATGGCTCGTTTTTAGTAAGTAAAGAGAAAACAGATAATTTTTCTTGGAGTGATTTAATAGGAAAAACCGTAATTCCTGGCAGAAAGGGAGGAGTTCCATATATGACACTTGAATATGTACTTAAACAAAACGGAATAAATCCACAAACTGACTTAACTTTGGACGATAGCATAAAGTTTGATTTAATGGCAGGAGCATTTGCAGGCGGGAATGCGGATTATGTGACTTTATTTGAGCCAACAGCTTCTATGACAGAAGATGAACAAAAAGGCTATGTGGTTGCATCAGTTGGAGCAGAGGCGGGAGAAATTCCATACACTGCATATTGTGCCAAGAAAAGCTATATAGAGGAAAACAGTGATATAGTAGAAGGATTTACAAGAGCAATATATAAGGGGCAACAGTGGGTAAAAACTCATACGGCATTGGAAATTGCAGAAAAAATACAGGGCTTTTTCCCAGATACAACTGTAGAATCTTTAGAAAAGTCTGTTCAAAGTTACAAAGACATAGATGCTTGGAATGATACTCCATTTTTATCTGAGGAGGCGTTTAATAAGTTACAATTGATAATGACAGAGGCAGGAGAATTAACTAAAACAGCACCTTATGACAAGATAGTAAATAACAGTTTTGCAGAAGCCGTAATTAAGCAATAACAGCCCGCTTGATTTTGCAATACCTTCTGCAAAGAAAACGCAAAAACGGGCTATCTCTTGATTTTAGCGCAAATTTGTGCTAAAATAGCATTTATAACTGTTGTGTAATTCCTCTTATATGGCAAATGGATAAAATACAACAGGGCAAATTTAAAGGAGGAACAAAAATGCTTTTTAAAATGGTGTCTGGTAAGCAGGTTCGGCTGTATTCCCATGGGGGATCGTTATTTGCCGAAAAGGATGGGAAAACGTTCAAAGTAACGTATATTGCTTTTGACGGAGACAATCTTACTGTTTTCGGTTTGCGAGAAATGATGTCGTGCATGCCAAAAAAGGAAGAACAGCGCATTATAAGCGGAGCCTTGGCGGGTGTGTATTCTGACACAAAAGATTAGCAAAAGACTACCAAAGCATTAGAGGAGTGGAAATTTCCACTCCTCGTTTTTATGTGTGTTATTATAATTTATGTAATTGCTTAAGTAAACATTATTACAGTGATTTTCCAGTAAAGTATTGTTTTTTTCGCCAAAATAATATAAAATGTTTTTAATTATTTTATAAATAACAAGAAAATGAAAATATAAAATAAAAATATATCACAAGATGTAAAAAACTTTTTTAATTTTAGGCTATAAAGTGACAAATTAATTAAAAGGCTTGTACTAAAATACTATCTATAAATAAATTGCAAAGTAAATGGAAAATTTACTTGCAAATACTAAAGTTAAAAAAGTATGGGGTGGTAAGGATGTTTCAAAATTTATCAAAAGACGCAGAAGAAGTTTTTGATGAGGATGTTGAATTTTATAGTGATGAACAAACTGAAATCAAGGAAAACAAAATAAAAGATTTTTTAAAGAATAGTTTTTCATTACAAAATATTATTGTTTATGTAATTTCATTTATGCTTTCTTTAGTGGGAGGAGCAAATAATGCGCTATTTACGAGCACTGCACCGTTTGGGTTTGCAATAATTGCAGCTACTATGGGAGCAAAAATACCCACAGCTATAGTGTGTATACTTGCATTTTTGGGAACAGCCATAAAATTTGGCTGGAGTGGAGCCTTATTTTATATATTAACATTGCTAGTTTTTGTGGCATTTATACTAATAAAAAGACCAGAAGAGCAAGAAGAACGTAACGAGAAGTTAAAAGTGGGACTTCAAATGTCGCTTGCAGTTTTTATCGTGCAAACTGTAAAAATGCTATTTAGTGGATTTTTATTATATGACTTGCTTTACAACATAATGCTTGCAATAGCAACATTTATATTATACAAAATATTTGTAAATTCTGTAGTTGTGTTTAAAAATTTTAGAATAAAAAAAGTGTTTTCTGTGGAAGAAGTAATTGGTGCAAGTTTAATGCTGGCAATAGCAGTAAGCTGTTTAGGCAATCTAAGCATATTTGGTTTTTCGGTAAGAAATATATTAAGTATATTAATAGTGCTAGTAATGGGCTGGAAAAATGGAATGATGGTTGGAGGAACTACAGGAATAACCATTGGAACGGTTGTGGGAATTTTTAATGGACAAAGCCCAGTAATGCTTGCAGCATACGCAATATCTGGCCTGATTGCAGGAATTTTAAATAAGCTTGGAAAAGTTGGGGTTATATTAGGATTTGCAATAGGTAACATTGTTTTATCATATGTGGCAAATGGAAATACAATAGAAGTGATAAAATTCCAAGAAATATTAATTGCAGCTCTTGGGTTGCTTGCAATACCAAAATCATATAAAATAGAAATTTCTGATATTATTGGAAATCAAAATTTATTGCCAGAAACAACAACAAGAACACTAGAGGAAAATAAGGAAACTATAAGCAAGCTAACAAATATGTCGGACACAATTTCTCAAATGGCAAAAGAGTACGAAAAGGCTGCTTCCGTAATAGTTACAGACGATGAACTAGAAAAGCAGAAAAAGGCAAATAAAGAATTATTTATAGAAGAACTTTTAGCCAATTTAGATGGTAAAGAGGAAAACTTATTATATGAGGACTTATATAATAACATAGAAAATGTATTGGACGATATTTTCGAGATTTTAATTGCAAGAGAGGTTATAACTAAAAAGGATTTGGTTAAAGTGTTCGCAAGCCACAATAATTACATAATGGGGTTTAGCACTTCTTCAAAAGAAGAAGACTACGTTGCACAAAGCGATATAGAAGAGGTTGTAAGAGCAATAAATTCTGCATACAGAGTAAGTAAATTAAATTTTATTTGGAAAAAGAAGTTGGACGAAAACAAAAAAACAATGTCTAGCCAATTAAATAGCGTATCAGAGGCACTTTCTAATTTGGCTGGACAGATTACAACAGAGGAGGATATATACAAAGAGCAAAAAGAACAAATAAGAAGTTTATTAGAAGAAAAGCAAATTACGTTAAAAGATATATCCATAAAGCAGGAAGATAGCGGAAGGTATATAATAAATTTATACACAAATGTGTGTGAAACTGTGGATGGAAAAGAGTGCGGAGCCAAAAAAATTGCACGAATTTTAGAAAAAATATTTAATGAAAAAATGGCACTTCAAAAACAAAAATGTGGCATAAGGGAAAATGACGATGCTTGTGTATATACGTTTACTCAGATGGATAAGTTTAAGCTTCAGGTGGGCCTGGCTAAAACAAAGAAGGAAGACTCAATAATATCAGGAGATACAACACTTCAAACAAGGTTGGAGGACGGAAAATATTTGCTTGCAATTAGTGATGGAATGGGCTCCGGTCCAGAGGCTAGAAAAAGTAGCAAAATTGCCATAAAAATGCTGGAAAGGCTATTGCAGGCAGGCTTTAACAATGATTCGGCTCTAAAACTTATAAATACTACAATTTCGGCAAACACAGAAGAAGATATGTATGCAACATTAGATATAAGCATATTAGATTTATACGAAGGAAACATGAAACTTATAAAGAATGGAGCATGCCCAACTTTTGTTAAAAGAAATGGTAAAGTAGAAATACTAAAATCTGTGGCACTACCTACAGGAATATTAAACAATATAGACTTAGTAGAATATAATTATGACTTGAAAGCTGGAGATATAATTGTAATGTGTAGTGATGGTATAGTTAATTCTACAAAAGACTACGTAAGCAAGGAATTGTGGGTTCAAGAAATATTAGAAGAGATAGATTCGGATGATTCGCAGCAAATATGCGATATTATTCTAAAAGAAGCAATTGACAATGACTTTGGAAAGCAAAAAGATGACATGACAATATTTACATTTAAGGTATTATAAGCCTCAATTTAAAATGGTTGAAATGCAAGCCCTAGCTATTATAGCAGGGGCTTGTTAATTGTTGCAGACTTTTTTTCAATTTTGTGTTGTAATTTAGCAGACTTTTGTGATATAGTATAAATGAAAAAATCTAATTTAAAAGAGGTCTAATATGAGTAGAGGGAAAAGGTATAATGGCACAAAACAAAAGCTAAATATAAAAAAAGTAGTTGCTGTAGTTATTGCAATATTAGTAGTAATTATGTTTATTACTGTAATAGTAAATTTGCTAAAACAAGATACAATAACAGAAAAAAAAGTGGCTACGGCATATTATACTGCATATGAAAACGAAAAATGGGGAGTAATAAATTCTACAGGAGAGGTTGTAATAGAACCGAGCTACGACGAGATGATTGTTATTCCAAACAAAGAAAAAGCAGTATTTATAGTAACATATGATGTTGATTATACAGAAGGTACATATAAGAGTAAAGCTGTAAATACCGAAAATGAGCAATTGTTTTCTGGCTACACAAAAGTAGAGGCAATACAGAACCATGACACTCAAAATAATATTTGGTATGAAACAAACTGCCTAAAAGTTCAAAAGAATGGCAAATATGGATTAATCGATTTTAATGGAAATGTTTTGCTAAATTGCGAATATGACAAAATAGAGCCAATAATAGGAGTGGAGAATAGCCTGCTAACTACTAAAGATGGCAAAATTGGTGTGGTAAGTACAACAGGTTCTGTAATTATAGAGAACGAATATGCAGAAATAACAGCACTTACGTCAGAATACGAGAACGGATATATAGTAAAAAATGAAGATTCAAAATATGGAGTAATAGGAACTAACAAAAAGGTTCTATTGCCAATTGAATATGATGGAATAAAACATGTATATTATAATAATGTATATGTGGCTAAAACAGAAGAAAAATGGCAAATAATAAATACATCTGACAAATCAACAGTAAAAGTTGATTACGAAGATTTTGTATCAATAAATAATAACCATATAATAGTAAAATCATCTGATAAATATGGAATAATAGCCACAGATGGAACCGTAGAGGTAGAGCCTCAATACCAAAGTTTAAAGTATATGTATCAAAATTATTATATAGCTGAAAAGGACAACCTGTTTGGAGTAATAGATGTTTCAAACAATGAGAAAAAAATAGATTTTACATATAACAATTTAATATACATACAATCTGCAGACATAATTGAGGGCGAATCAGACAAAATAGAAACAGATTTATACGACAGAAGCTTTAATTTGAAGTTATCGGGCATTGTGTCGGAAATAAACGTAGACAAAGGCTATATGAAGGTAAGAGTAAATTCCGAATATAAATATTATAATTTCAAATTTGAAGAATGTAAAAGCAAGGATGTACTAATTTCAAATACATTATTCTTATCTAAAAAAGATGGAAAATACGGCTATGTAGACAAAAATGGCGTAGTTGTAATAAATTACATATATGATGATGCAACAGAGCAAAATGATTCTGGCTTTGTAGCTGTAAAAAAAGACGGAAAATGGGGAGCAATAAATTCAAAAGGAGAAACAGTAGTAGAGCCAACATATGAACTAGAAAACAATGCCATAATAGACTTTATTGGGCAGTGGCATTTGGCAGAGGATATAAATGCAAATTACTATACAAAATAAAAATTATTATATAAAAACTGGAAAGGAATGGAGAATAAATGGAACTAAAGACTAAATACCAATACACATATTTTATATATCCATATATAGTAAACGAGAAAAACTACGAAAAATATCTACACAGGCTTCTTTCTAGCAAGGATTACACCTTGGAAACGCTTGGAAAAGAAAAGGAAGAAGATTTGTACAAGTATTTTTTGCCTAAAATAAGAAGTACAATGTTATGGTCAATGGAATACGACAAAAATAGGCTTTCAAAGTTAGACAGTCTAGATAAAAAAATGCAGGCCACAATACTTGCCAAATATCCATGTGTAATGTTTGAATACAACATAAAAAAAGACATACAAGGAAAAACAGACAAAAAAGAGGGAATATTTTTTAACATTACAAAAATGGAGATAATATGCTTTAACACAGGAATATGTTTCTTAAACATAAAAACCGTGCTAGATGAAGGGTGCACATTAGCAGACTTATGCAACTTTAACTACAAATTCAGAGACATAAAGTCTAACATTTATAATCTTAAAGGATATGAAAACATAAGAATACAAACCGATATGTTTGATGATATTAAGGAATTAACTACTTTAATTAAACAAATAACGGGCAACAACAAAGGTGCTAGGGAATTAAACCTAGAAACAGAAAGATTTATGACATATTCGTATGCATGTATAGGGCAGGAAGAATGGAATGAAAATACAAATAACGAACTACTAGAAAAAAGCTTTTACAAATTTGCAAATGTAGAACCATCAGATAGTACAACGGATTTGGGCATAGAAAAAATGACCGTAATAGAAAAATCAAAATGTGAAATATATGGAATAAGCAACATGGGAACAGTTCTGCTAACATCAGATTCTAAATCGGAAAATTACACAAAAGTACCTTACCTGTTTGAGAGACAATATTTATATAATTACATTTTTGAATTATATAAAAAAATACATTTAAAAAAGATAAATTATGAACTTAAACAAAATACAAGATTAAAAGTGGCACAAAAGGAATTTATAAATTTTACGCAAAACATATGGATTGAAGAAGTAACAAATGATAATTTTGGAAGCATGCTAGACACGGAGTGGAAGAAAAAGCTAAATATAGACACAACATATATGCAGGTTAAACAAAAATATGATGTAGTTTACAAAAATGCAAATATAGAAAAAACAGCCAAAACAAACAGATTAATACTGGTTGTACTAATTATATTGCTAATAGTTAATATAATTAATATTATCAATGTGTTTTAATCTTGTAAAAAATGATAGATGTAATGTGAGGTGCGAAAAAGACGTAAATGGATGTAAAGGTTGGAATTGATATAATTGAGGTAAATAGAATTAAGCAATCAATAGATGAACTTGGAGAAACTTTTATAAAAAAAATCTACACAGAAAACGAAGTAAAATATTGCGAAAGCAAAAAACAAAACAAATATCAACACTATGCTGCAAGATTTGCTGTAAAAGAGGCAACATTTAAAGCTGTATCTACACTGCTATCTGACAAATACTCAATATCGTGGAAAAATGCAGAAATAATTAATGGTGAAAGCGGAAAACCTTGCATAAAATTTGTATCTCTTAGTAAACAAGTAGAAAAGGAATTGGGCAAAGTTCAAAGCATTGATGTAAGTATTTCGCATATTAAAGAATATGCTGTGGCAAATGTTACTGCATTTATAAATTAATAAAGTTTATAGGTTACTTTAAAAGCCTAAATAATTATACAAGGAAAAATGAATAATGGAATTTTTTGATTCGCATGCTCATTATGATGATGAAAAGTTCGAAAATGATAGGGACGAAATAATAAATAAAATACACGACTCTGGAGTTACAAAATTTATTAGCGCAGGCTATAATTTGCAATCGTCTAAAAGAGCAATAGAACTTACAGAAAAATACGAATATATTTACACAACTTCAGGAATTTCTCCAAATGATGTAAGCGATACACTAGAAGGAACCAAAAAGCAAATAGAAGAATTGGAAAAAATAATTTTAGAATACAACACAAAATCGCCTGTGGGTAAGGAGACACAAAATAAAATTGTTGGTATAGGTGAAATAGGACTAGATTATCACTGGAATACAGAAAACAAAGAAATTCAACGTTATGCCTTTATAGAACAAATAAAGCTTGCAAATAAACTGGAACTTCCAATTGCAATTCATACAAGAGAAGCTGTAACAGACACATTAGAAATATTAAAGACCAGCCCTGCAATAAAAAAAGGAGTGTTTCACTGTTGCCCATTTAATAGAGAATTAATAAAACAAGGGTTAAAACTTGGATTTTATATATCTATAGCAGGACCTGTAACTTTTAAAAACTCAAAAAATGCAGAGGAAATAGTAAATATGGTACCAGATGACAGACTGCTAATTGAAACAGACAGTCCATATTTGGCACCCGAACCAATAAGAGGAACTAGAAATGATTCCAGAAATCTTAAATATATAGCACAAAAAATAGCACAAATAAAAAATATTCCATTAGAAGAAGTAGCAAAAATAACATACGAAAATGCAAAAAAATTATATAATATACAATAAAAAATAGTCATAATTTAAAAAATCCAAGCATATTATATATTAGGACAACTTTACAAAAAACACTCAAGACAAATTCATCTACAGCCACAAGGAAGAAACAAAAATCCCATAAAATTTGACACAATATGCAAAAAATGGTATAATTAAGGTGTTGTTCAAAAGGAGGAACTAAAAAAATTATGAAGAAAGCAAAAAAGGCAAACATTCTAATTAGAAAAATAATTGGAATATGCTTAATACTATTATTCGTAACAGGAATTGGAGTTATGGCAGGAAATGCCAATTTAAATAACGTTAAAATTATCCTTTCGAATGGCTACATCATGAATGTAACCACATCAAAAACAAAAATATCAGATATATTAGAAGAAAACCATATAATATTATTGCCCGAGGAAAATGTCATTCCGAGCCAAGATAGCGAGCTTACAGACAACAAAACAATAAGAATATCTAAAGACGAAGAAACAGAAGTTGTAATTTCAGAAGCTCTAGAAAAATCGGAAGACGTCACTGTAGAAACACTACTTCAATCATATAGCTCAATTATAGAAAAAATTATAGTAGTACAAGAAACAATACCATACGAAACAATAACTAAGGATGTTTCAAACAGTGATTTAAATAAAAGGGAAACAATAGTACAACAAGGTAAAAACGGACTAAAAGAAGTTACCTACAGAGTAAAATATCAAAATGATGTCGAAATTGAAAGAACAGAAATTTCATCAAACATAATAGAAGAGCCTGTAGACAAAATAGTAGAAGTAAGAAAGATTACAAACAGAAGTACAGCAAGTACATCTGTAACATATAGTAATGGAGTTTGGACATATTCAGACGAAGAATTTGACTTAATTTGTGCCATAACAGCCCAAGAATGTAGCTCAAGTTACGAGGGTGCATTAGCTGTTATCACATGTGCATGTAACAGGGCGGAAAGTACTAAATGGGCACGTAACGGTTCAGACCCGCTAAGCCAGTATAAAGCACCTGGGCAATTCTGCTATTCAATAGACACATATTGGCAAAAAAGGCTAAATGGAAACTACCCAGATATTGTAGCTCAAGCCGTAACAGACGCATTAAACGGAAAGAGAAATCATAGCTATTTGTCGTTTAGAGCAGCAGGTTATGCAACAGGAGAATATATCGGAGGAAATGTATATTTTTAAAATATAAAAAACGGAAGAGGCTAGGCCTCTTCTTTTGTTTGCTTTCTATTGACCATGCCTATGCAAGAGTGCTATAATAGCAGTTATGGAGGGACATATGAAATTAGTATCGTGGAATGTTAATGGACTAAGAGC
>CAZXVQ010000016.1:0-3294 GCA_964644295.1 uncultured Clostridium sp. | reverse complement strand
GATAAATTCTATTTGGTAAACTGCTATACGCCAAATTCTCAAAGAGAACTTACAAGATTAGAGTACAGAATGAAGTGGGAAGATGATTTTAGGCAATATTTAAAAGAGCTAGACAAGCACAAACCTGTAATATTATGTGGAGATTTAAATGTAGCACATACCCCAATAGACCTAAAAAATCCTAATACCAATAGGCATAATGCAGGATTTACGGATGAGGAAAGAAATCAAATGTCAAATTTACTTTCTGCAGGATTTACAGATTCATTTAGGTATCTGTACCCAGAAAAAACAAATTGTTACACATGGTGGTCTTATATGTTTCATGCCAGAGAAAAAAATGCTGGCTGGCGAATAGATTATTTTATAGTATCTGATTCAATTAAAGAAAATATAGAAGATAGCAAAATTCACGCAAACATATTAGGAAGTGACCACTGCCCAATCGAGCTAGACATATCACTTTAGCACTGGGCAATTGAAAAATTCTTAAAAATGATTGAATGAGATTTTATGAAAAAATATGTATTTAGACAAAACAATTTATAATAATTTAATAAACAATATAAATATAAAAAATATGATAGAATAAATTTTTTTGCATTTAAAGGTGTAAAAAGGAGTGAAAATTAATGTATATAGTATTTATAGATGAAAGTGGTCAGCCTGGTGGATTTGATAAAGCAAATAATAAATTGGTTGAAAATACTAGCAATTATTTTATATTGTCTGGGTTTATGATAGATGCAGAAGAAATATTGCATATAGAAGAAAAAATGAGAGATATAAAGCTCAAGTATGGTTTGAATCCATATCATGAGATAAAATGGAATACAAGATATAAAAATATAGGTATAGATTTTAAACAAATAATAAATATGAAAAAAGAAATTATGGGAATAGTAAACAATTATAAAAACTCTGTTATTGGAATTGTTATGGACAAAGAATATTGCTACAAAAATAAAGAGTTTATCCAAAACCATAATGATTTATATGCTGTTGCACTTCACTTATTAATGGAAAGATGTTGCATGAAGATAACTGATGAAAAAGGAAGAAATACAGTTACACCAGCTATGCTGTTTGCTGATAGTAGAAAAAATGATAGTAATAATAAATTAGATATTGAATTGCAAAATGCTTACTTAAGGGCTAAAAATATGGGAACACATTTTGTTAAATTCCCTAATTTCTGCGATACTCTAATATTTGTAGATTCTGATTATAGTGCTGGAATACAAATTGCAGATTTTTGTGCGGGAGCTATATATAGAAAATATGAAAAAGAAGATGAACTCTTTTTTGATATTTTAAAGCCATCAATAAGGACACATAGCGGAAACATCGAAGGCGCAGGAATAAAATTTTATAAATAAAAAAGGGAACGATGGGATTGGTCGACCAATCCAACACACCCAAATGTGGTGCTACACCGTTCTTTCTTGTGATCTGTAATTTAATTATACAGTGTTTTTACACATTTGTCAACAAATGTCAATAATATTTTATTCTGAAATCTTAAAATTATTACATATAAATATCAATTTTTTAAACTAAGTTTATTTATTTTTCGAATTATTTTTTGACACTATCATTAATTAATTTTTAATTGACATTATATAATATTTAATATATATTTATTTGTGCCATACGTTCAATATATAGAACATAGTAATTGCATAATCGAGCGAGAGCAGAAGGAGATAGGTATGAAAGAAGAAAAACATAGTATAAAAAAATGGATATACTGGTTTTCACTAGCAGTAGCAATAATAATTGCATATTACGTAATAGGAAACCTATATGGAATAAGTAAGTTTATACAAAACATACTTGGAATTTTAAAACCGTTTTGCATAGGCCTATTAATTGCATACATACTATACTTGCCTTGCAAAAAGATAGAAGAATTATACAAAAAGGCAAGGAAGGTAAAATTTCTAAGCAATCACGCAAGGGGACTAAGCATAATAACAACATATGCAATTGCAGTTATAATTTTTATAATAATACTAACCTTTATAATACCAATAGTAGTGCAAAGTTTATCGGATTTAGCAACAAATCTTCCGGGATATTATAACTCTATTAAACAAACAATAAATGACCTGCCAGAAGACCACATTCTAAGAAGCCAGATAGTCACAGAAATTATAAACAATTTAGAAAACATAGATATTCAATCATTTATAAACATAGAAAAAATACAAGAATACATAAAAGGTATAATAAGTGCAGTAGAAACAATATTTGACATATGCGTATCATTTGTAGTGTCTATATACATATTGGCACAAAGAAAGTCAATAATAAAATTTCTATCAAAATTATCAAATGCAATATTTAAAGAAAATACATGCAAAAATGTAAAAAAATATTTTAACAAAGGAAACGAAGTATTTTTTAAATTTTTAACAAGCCAAATACTAGACGCAATGATTGTTGGAGTTTTGGTGTCTACCGCATTAACAATACTAGGAGTTAAATATTCGATTTTACTTGGATTTACAATCGGATTGTTTAATTTGATTCCATACTTTGGCGCAATAATTGCAGTAATAATAGCAATAATTATAACAATATTAACGGGAGGAATTGGAAAGGCTGCATTAATGACTGTAGTAGTTGTAATACTGCAACAAATTGATGCTAACATTATAAATCCAAAAATAATAGGTAATTCTTTGAAAATTAGCCAACTATTAGTAATATTTGCAGTAACAGTTGGAGGGGCATACTTTGGAGTATTAGGAATGTTCCTAGCAGTGCCAATTATAACAGTTATAAAAAATATTTTGGATGATTACATAGAGGAAAGAAACATTCAGAAAAGTAAACTCAAACAACAGCCATAAGGCAGCCGTTACAATGCACAGTTACCAAGAATATTTAATAAATTGCAATTCAAAATGATTAAAACGCTTGTCCTTGCTGGTCGTCGCTACATACTAACTCAAATAACCGCTTACCTGTAATTTTAGTGCATTGTAAAGATATAGCGTGAAACGCTCCTTCCAACTGCGCGGATCTGCGCTTATTTAATCATTTTGAGTTGCTTAGGTTAAAAAACTGTGCATTGTAACCGGCACACAAAAGGGCGAAAAAAATACTTTATAGTATTGACAAGATTACAGAAAGTGGTTTATAATAATAGACATGTAAAGATTGATATCTTATTTTAAGATATTTAAAATCCCATACGAATGCATAAAGTGCACCGGAAGGAGGGGAATATTAATGTCAGAAGTTAAAGTAAATAATGGAAATATAGAAGATGCCTTAAAAAGATTT
>CAZXVQ010000015.1:0-16298 GCA_964644295.1 uncultured Clostridium sp. | reverse complement strand
CCTAAAATTTGGAGAACAAAAACGCGTATTTAGCATGATACCAGGGCTTCAAAATGCGGAATTTATGAAATATGGAGTTATGCACAGAAATACATTTATAAATTCTACAAAATTATTAGATAATACATATAATCTAAAATTAAATAATAACATTTATTTTGCTGGGCAAATAACAGGAGTAGAAGGATATGTGGAATCTATTTCATCAGGTCTTGTGGCAGGAATTAATGCAGTAAATCAATTATTAGGAAAAGAAAAAGTAAGTTTTTCTGAATATACAATGATAGGAGCTTTAGCAAAATATATTTCGACTGAAAATGAAAAATTTCAGCCAATGAATGCAAATTACGGAATATTGCCAGAATTAGAAGGCAAGAAAATATCTGATAAAAAACTAAAATATGCTAAAATATCAGATAGGGCAATAGAGATAATAAGGCATAATTAGCATACATAAAGTATTGCCAAGAATGTAAATTTGTGGTATAATATATGTATATGATGTTAAAGGAGATGTATTTTTTATGAAAAAATCGAATAAATTAGAAACCGAATATCAGAACATGACTAATATGAGCGAAGAAGAAATTCAAAACTTAAAAACAGAATTATCAAATGGAATTGCACGAATGAACCCAGTTATAGACGGGTTAAAAAGAGGCTTAGAAGATGCTGAGCTTAAGGGGCAAACAGAAAGAGCAGAAATGCTAAAAGAGCAAATAAAGGGAAAAGAAGCAGAAAAGGCAAAATTAGACAAAAAATTATCTAAAGTTGAGGGATACACCAAAAATAAGGACGCAATAGAAAAAATTAGAAAAGTCAAACAACAGTATTTGAACCAAATTGATGCGTTAAAAGCAGAAAAGACAAGAAATGGCAATATAATGGAGACCGAAGCTGAAGAGTATGTAAAAAATAAACAATATATAGCAAAAATAAATGCCATGAGCAATGAAGACTTAGCAAAAGGCAATGCTAAAGAAACCTTAGACCAATGCGACAAAGTTGTTGCAAGACAAACAGAAATTTCTGAGCATATTAAAAAGCTACAAAGAAGAAACAAGGAAATTGATGCTAAACTTAAAAATATTGAAACAGCAATTGCTAAATGTGACCTTGCTTGGAAGGGCTTATACACAAATAAAACATGGGAAGAGATACATGCAAGAAGCTTAGATGGCAGATTTGCAAGGGATAAAAAAGCTAAAACTGCCCAAAAAGAAGAAAACAAGCAAGAACATAGCAAATCAGCAGAAAATACTACTGGACCAGAGTTAAGTGAAAACAAAACTGGGGCAGAAAATATAGTAGAACATCGTAACCCTGCAGAAAATACTACTGAACCAGAGTTACCAGCAAAGCAAAACAAGTGGAAATCTCGTCTGCAAACAATGCTTAATTATATAAAACATCCGGTTCAATCTGTTAAAGCTGTTATGGCAGAACATCGTAAATCAGCAGAAAATCATAACCAACCAGAGTTAATTGAAACAGAAAATACAACTGAACCAAAGGCAATTGAAACAGAAGAAATTGCTAGGGCAGAGGCAAGTGAAGACAAAACTGTAAAAGAAGATCCATTTATAGCACATCTACAAAAAATGGCTGAAGCAAAAACTGTAACATATGATTCAACAAGAGGCAAAACTACAGAGCAGGTTGTTGAGGAATATGAAGCAGGAACAAAGCCTGTATTTGCCACAAAAAGCCACGAAGAGCTTAGAAAGCAAGGACAAGAGCAAAGGGCAGCATATAAGGCAAATAGAACAAATGCACCAATAGAAAATGACGAACCAGAGAAATAAACCTTCTCTAAGGTGCAACATAAAAATAGTATAATAACTAAATTTTTATAAAAAATTAAAAAAATATGTTCAAAAGATTATATTTGTGATAAAATTGCAAATGTAATCTTTTTTATATGTTTTTTTACAGGAAAAACTATAGTAATAACAGATTTATATGGATAAAAATATGCAGAAAGGAATTAGCCATATTATATAGATTTGTATTTTATATAATTGGATTATACGATAATAACATGTATTTAAAAAGACTAGAGTTGCAAGGATTTAAGTCCTTTGCAGATAAGACAGTATTAGAATTTAAACCAGGAATAACAGCAGTAATTGGACCAAATGGTTCTGGCAAGAGTAACATTTCAGATAGTATTAGATGGGTACTTGGCGAGCAAAGCATGAAGTCTTTAAGGGGATCAAAGGCAGAAGATGTAATATTTGCAGGCACTCAAAATAGAAAATCTCTGGGATTTGCAGAGGTTTCTATTATAATAGATAACACAGATGGAAAGCTTCCAATTGAATATAATGAAGTTACTGTTACAAGGAAGCTGTATAGAAGCGGAGAAACTGGATATTTTATAAATAAAGTTCCATGCAGGCTTAAGGATATATTAGAGCTATTTATGGACACAGGAATTGGAAGAGATGGATATTCTATAATTGGTCAGGGGAGAATAGATGAGATTTTAAGTAATAAGTCAGAAGATAGACGACACATTTTTGAGGAGGCTGCAGGAATTGTTAAGTATAGAGTAAGAAAGGCGGAGTCTGAGAAAAAGCTAGAACAGACCAAACTTAACTTGCTTCGTATTAATGATATTTTAGCAGAAATAGAGGGTCAGATTGAGCCTTTAAAATTGCAGTCTGAAAAGGCTAAGAAGTTTTTAGCCCTAAAAGAAGAATTAAAAAATATAGAGGTAGGGTTATTTGTATATAACATAAATTCTTATAGAGAAAAGTTAGAACAAACGACCAAAGACCTGGAAATACTGACTTCTCAGGAACAAGACGAAAGTAATAAGCTGGACGAAAATCAAGCAAAAAAAGATGAATTAAAGGCTAAAATTGATGAGTTAACACTTGCAATTGAAAATATGCAAAATATAGGCTTTGAAAGCAAAACTAAAATAGAACAAATAAATTCGCAAATAAGTATTTCTAATGAGAGAATTCTAAATAATAACTCCAATATAGAAAGACTGCAAAATGAAATAGAAGAACTGAAAAAGAGAATTACAGATTTTAACAGCGAGAAGGAAAACAAGGTTTCTAAGAAGGAAAATTTATCTAATAATAAAGAAAAATTTGAGGCTGAGCTTAAACAAAAAGAAACAGAGCTGGCAGAGCTTTCTGCAAAATTATCAAAAAAAGAGCTAGAGATAGAGGACAAAAAAAGAAAGGTAGAAGAAAATAACGACGCAAAATATGACAGGTTAAATCAGATTAGCACATATGACGCAAATTACACAAACCTAGAAAAAACACAAAAAAGCGTAAAGCAGGAATTGCAAACCACTATTTCTGAGCTGGACGCAAATAGGCTAAAAAAGCAGGAAATTGCGAAAGACTTTTTAGGAATAGACAATACTAGAAATAAAACATTAAAAACACTGGAGAATATAAAACAGAAAAAAGACGAAGCAATAAATGTTATAAAAGAATATGACGAAAGTATTAATAAATTAACAGCCGAATACAGAATGAAAGAGTCAAGACTAAAGTTTTTACAAGAAACAGAAAAAGACAAAGATGGATATGTAAAAAGCGTAAAATCTTTACTTCTTGCATGTGAACAAAATACTCAATTAAATTCTGGGGTAGAAGGCGTACTTGCAAGCTTAATATCTGTAGATAAAAAGTATGAAACAGCTATAGAGATGTGCTTAGGACAAGCAATGCAAGACATTGTAACAAACACAGAAAATGATGCTAAAAGATTAATTGAATATTTGAGACAAAATAATCTAGGAAGAGCAAGCTTTTTGCCAATTTCATCAGTTCATGGCAGAAAATTGGATAAAATCACAAGCAAAAATATAAGTGGTGTAATTGGCATTGCATCAGATTTAATAAGCTATGATAAAAAGTATGCAGATATAATTTTAAATTTGCTTGGAAGAACTGTAATTGTAGAGGATATGGATTCGGCAATTGCCCTTGCAAAAGCAAATTCGTATTCATTTAGAATAGTAACACTTACAGGAGATGTAATAAATCCATCAGGAGCAATAAGTGGTGGCTCTGTTGCACAAAAAACTGTAAATATTCTTGGTAGAAGCAGAGAAATAGAAGAGTTAAAAGAAAAGCTAAAACAAATAAATGCGAACATAAAGAAAATAACAAAGGAAAAGGAAGAATATTCTGAAAGCATTACAGATACTATAGAAGAAGCAGCAAAGCTTGAAAAAGAGCTTCAAGAGATAGAAATAACATATGCAACAAAAAAGCAAGAATTAGACATAATTGAAGCAGAAATTACAAAACTGGAAGAAAAAGTTGCAAAGCAAAGGAAACAATTAGAAGATATAGAAGAAGAGAAAAAACAAATAGAAGCTTCTAAAGAAGGTACAAAACAGGTAATTGCAAATCTAGAGCAGGAAATAACACAGCTAAATGCGGAGATTGCAAAATTTGCAGAGTTTAATAAAGATGACCAAACATATATAGATAACCTAAACACAGACATAACAGATTTAAAAATATCTGTATCTTCATTTGATGAAAGCGAAATTTCAATAGACGAAATGATTGCAAGAATAGAGCAAGACATACAAAATGCAAATAAGAATATAGAGAACAAATTACTAGAAATTAAAAACACAAAACAAGAAACATCTAAGGAAGAAGAGGCAATTTTAAATCTTGGAAAAGAAATTGACAAAATAAAATCAGAGGTTTCTGATAGTTCTAACAAAACAGAAGAGTTAAAGAAGGAAAAGCTTGAAAAAAATAGTATGCTAGATAAAGTAGAACGCACAATTGAAGAACAGTACGGAGTTTTAAATGGGCTAAAAGAACAAATTGTGAAGGTGGAGAGCAAGAAAACAAAGCAGGAGCAAGACATAGACGACTTAATAAATAGGCTTTGGGAAGAATACGAAATAACACCAAATAATGCAGGAAATTACAAAAAGCCGGACAATGTTCAGCAGGCACAGAAAAAAACAAATGAGCTAAGGCGTGAAATTGCAGATTTAGGAAGTATTAATGTAGATGCAATAGAAGATTACAAAAAAATGCAAGAAAGATATGACTTTATGAATGAGCAGAGATACGATCTAGAAGAATCTATGTCAAAACTAAGAAATGTAATACAAGAAATGACAAGCACAATGCAAAAACAATTTGCAGAAGAATTTAAAAAGATAAACAAGTACTTTAATGATGTATTTGTAGAACTATTTGGAGGCGGAAAAGCAGAACTAATACTAGAAGATGAAAAAAATCTTTTAGAGTGTGGTATAGATGTAAGGGTACAACCTCCAGGGAAAAAACTTCAAAATATGATGCTTCTATCAGGTGGAGAAAAGGCACTAACTGCAATTGCAATATTATTTGCAATACTTAAAACAAACCCTGCACCATTCTGCATATTAGATGAAATTGAGGCAGCATTAGATGATGTAAATGTTACACGATATGCGCAATATTTAAAGAAATTTAGCAAAGAAACAGAATTCTTAATAATTACACATAGAAAAGGAACAATGGAAATTGCAGATACTGTATATGGTGTAACAATGGAGGAAAAGGGCATAAGCAAGCTTTTGTCGATGGAACTTAAGTAAAAACAATATTTCTAAGTTGCAAAAAATCTTAACGGTCATAAAATAAGGACAAGTAGAATACTATGTATTATGTACATAGTATTTTATTTTTAGGAGGATTTTTATGTGGCATACTAAAGATTTTAATGAGGTTTTAAGAGAGTTACGAGTGAATAAAAATCGTGGATTAGCAGAGGAAGAGGCAGTAAATCGATTAGAAAAGCATGGAAAAAATAAGTTAAGCGAAAAGAAGAAGGAGAGCTTGTTTATAAAGTTCATTAAGGAATTTAATGATTTTATGATAATAACTTTAATTATTGCAGCAATTATTTCGGCTGTAGTGTCAAAGCTAAACGGAGAATCGGATTACATAGATTCTATTATAATAATTGTAATTGTAATATTTAATGCAATTATGGGGCTTGTGCAAGAGCAAAAAGCAGAAAAATCGCTAGAGGCTCTAAAAAAGATGTCTGCGCCAAATGCAAAGGTTAGAAGAAGTGGAAAAATTGTGGAAATTGACGCAGAAAATGTTGTGCCAGGGGATATAGTTATTTTAGAGGCGGGAAACTTTGTGCCGGCAGACTGTAGGCTAATATACGCATCTAATTTAAAAGTGGAGGAATCTGCACTAACTGGAGAAACAATTCCATCTCAAAAAGATGCGCAGATTATTTTAAGTAAAAATACTGCTATGGGGGATATGAGCAACATGGCATTTGCAACAACCATTGTGGTAAATGGGCATGGAGAGGCTGTTGCAACAGAAACTGGAATGAATACAAAGGTTGGAAAAATAGCAGGAATGATAATAGACGATATATCCCCTGAAACTCCAATACAGAAAAAGCTTGCCGAGGTTGGAAAAGCCCTTGCAATAGCTTGTATAGTAATTTGTGTTTTAATATTTATAATAGGAATATTTAAGCAAATACCAATAGCGGAAATGTTTATGACATCTGTAGGACTTGCAGTTGCAGCAATTCCAGAGGGACTTCCAGCAATTGTAACAATTATGCTTTCTATTGGAGTAACAAAAATGGCAAAGAAAAATAGCATAATTAGAAAATTGCCAGCAGTTGAGACACTTGGAAGTAGTAGCGTCATATGTTCGGATAAAACAGGAACCTTAACACAAAATAAAATGAATGTTGTAGAAGTAAGAAATGCCTTTGGAATATCAAGTGAGCAGGATAAAAAGAAAGTATTGGAGCTTGCGACAATGTGTACAGATACAATAGAAGAAAACGGAGATGTGCAAGGCGAGCCAACAGAGAGCGCAATAACAAGTGCTGCAATGGGTTTGGGGTTATATAAAACAACTTTATATACAAAAATGAACAGAGTAAATGATATTCCATTTGATTCTACTAGAAAAATGATGACAACAATACATAAAATTGAGGGTGGATATAGAATAATAACAAAAGGTGCACCGGACGTGCTTTTAAAAAGATGTACAAGGAACTTTCAAAATGAAGAAATTAGCCCTATATTTAGCAAAAATAACAGTATTAAAGAGCAAAATAGCTTAATGGCAGAAAAGGCATTAAGAGTAATTGCGGTAGCTTATAAAGATGTAAACAGTTTGCCAAATGCAATTACCCCAGAAACCATAGAAGATAACCTTATATTTAGCGGATTAATAGGAATGATGGATCAGCCAAGAGAAGGCGTAAAAGAAGCTGTTAGAACGTGCAGGAGAGCTGGAATAAAAACTGTAATAATTACAGGAGACCACATCCAAACAGCAACAGCAATTGCAAAAGATTTAGGAATACTAAAAGCAGGAGACCTAGCGATAAGTGGCGAAGAATTAGAAAAAATGCCACAGCAAGAGTTAGAAAAAAATATAAAAAAATATTCAGTATTTGCAAGGGTTTCACCAGAGCACAAAGTAAGAATTGTAAAGGCTTTTAGGTCAACCGGTGCAATTGTTGCAATGACGGGAGATGGCGTAAATGACGCACCAGCACTAAAAAACGCAGATATTGGAATTGCAATGGGGAAAGGTGGCACAGACGTTGCAAAAAATGCGGCAGACATGATACTTACAGATGACAACTTTGTAACAATTGTAGAAGCAGTAAAACAAGGGAGAAACATATATGATAACATAAAAAAGGCAGTACATTTCTTAATTTCAACTAATATTGGCGAGATAGTAACAATATTTGTAGGTTTATTACTGGGCATAAAATCACCACTTTTGGCAATTCAACTATTATGGATAAATTTAGTAACAGATTCTCTTCCAGCAATCAGCTTAGGGCTAGAAAAAGAAGAAGAGGACATAATGGATAGGCTTCCTAGAAATCCCAAAAAAAGTTTATTTGCAGATGGATTATGGTGGAAAATTATAATAGAAGGCGTAATGCTTGGAATGTTTACACTTTTAGCATTCAGCATTGGAAACAAGATATATTCGGTAGAAGTAGGACGCACAATGGCATTTTTGGCATTAGGCATGTTAGAACTAGTTCACAGCTTTAATATAAAAAGTGAGCAAAGTATATTCAAAACAGGAATATTTGAAAACAAATATCTAGTTGGTGCATTTATTTTGGGAATAATTTTGCAGGTTGTAGTGGTGGTTACACCACCTTTAGCAAATATATTTAGATTAGTTCCTCTAAATGCTACTCAGTGGTTGTACACAATATTAATTTCACTTTCTCCAATTCCACTTATGGAATTACAAAAAGCGGCAAATAATCATAAATTTGGCAGTGTAATTTATGAGAAAAATGTCAATAAAAATGGGGCAAACGCATAAAAAATTTGCATTTGCATAAAATATATGGTATAATTAAGAGTGTCGTGATAAAAAAGGAGAGTGAAATTATTTTAATAAATAAGCTAAAACACTGCACGAAAGAAATCTTAAAATTACTAACAATTTTTACAATAGCTTTTTTTATAATAATAACAATAGTTTTTATAAAATACAACCCAATTTACGAGGTTAAATTAAACGGCGAAACAATAGGTTATGTAAAAAGTATAACTGTAATGGAAGATATAATAAACACACAAGTTTTAACATCAGATAATCCATGTGCTGTTTTTACAACTCTAAATATAGAGCCAACATATGAGCTTAAATTATCAGCTAGAGTGGAAACAAACGAAGAGGAAATAGCACAAATTTTATCGGAAAATACAACAACATTATATAGAGTTTATGCGCTTACAATAAATGACGAGGAAAAATCGTATGTAAACACATTAGATGAGGCAGAGCAAATAGTAAACGAAATGAAACAAGAGTACTCTGAAACAGTAGCTAAAGTTTCTATTTTAGAAGAGTACACAGAAAATATAGACAGCATAGGAGTTGCAGAACTTTCGGTTGCAAAATCAAGCATAGATACAAATTTAAGACAAATAAAAGATGAGCAAGCAAGAATTGCAGCTTCAACATTAAACGGTGTATATTTTGCTGTAAAACCAGTCGCAAACGGTACAATTACATCAAGATACGGAGTAGTAGAATCAAGCATAAGAGACCATGCACATGGTGGAATAGATATAGCAGCACCTTATGGAACAGACATTAAAGCTGCAGCAGATGGTACTGTAACATATTCAGGAGAAATGGGTGGATATGGTAACTTAATAATTATAGACCACGGAAATGGTGTTCAAACTTATTATGGACACTGTAGCAAATTATACGCATCTGTTGGAGACACAGTTGTAGCAGGAGATGTAATTGCTGCTGTAGGCTCAACAGGTAATTCAACAGGTAACCACCTACATCTAGAAATAAGATTAAATGGGTCAACGGTGAACCCACAAAAATATATTTATAACTAATAATAAGCTTAATAGTATATGGGCTAAAGCATTGTAGAATAACGATTTATTTGTTATTTTGCAATGCTTTTATAGTACAAAACCATTATCTTATAACAAATTTTTCACATATTTTTCACAATTATATTGTAATATTATTTCAAAATGAGTTAAAATAAACATGAAATAAAAAATTAGGAGGAAGTCTCATGGAGGAATATAATTTAAAAGAGCCAGATTCAGTAATAGATAAATCTGGAAAGGAGTTTAAGGCAGTAAATCAAAATACCAAACGCAATTATAATAATGGAGAAAAATCTTCAAAAGGAGGTTTTGGAAGGAGCGTAATAGTGCCATTTTTAAGTGGTATATTAGGTGCAGGAGTTGTTCTTGGAACATGTTTGGGCGTTCCAGAAATACGAGATAATTTGTTCCCAACAAATAATCAGGGAAGTGTGCTAACGTCAACAGATACAGCTACTTCTAACAGCCAAATAAATACAGTTCAAATATCTTTAGAGGAATATTCGGAAACAGGAATAGCAGTTGCAAAAAAAGTATTGCCATCAATTGTGGGAATAAGGGTAGAGTACTCTGTAAGCTCAATTTTTATGCAACAACAAGGTACTGCAACTGCAGAAGGTTCAGGTATTATTATTAGCGAAGATGGCTACATTTTAACAAACAACCATGTAATTAATTCTAGTTCATCATCTTCGTATTATGCAATAGGAGAGGCAACTAAAGTATCAGTTTTCTTATATAATGACGATACGGAGTACGAGGCAAAAGTTGTTGGAACAGATGAAGAAACAGACTTAGCAGTAATTAAAATAGAAAAAGATGGACTTGTTGCAGCAGAGTTAGGAGATTCAGATTCTGTTATGGTTGGAGAATTTTCAATGGCAATTGGAAACCCATTAGGAATGCAAAGCTCTGTTACAGGAGGAATGATAAGTGCTGTAAACAGAGAAGTTGAGGATTCTGATGGAAAAACATATACTTTAATTCAAACAGATGCTGCAATAAATTCTGGAAACAGTGGAGGAGCATTGGTAAACAGTAAAGGACAGGTAATTGGAATAAATACTCTTAAAGTATCTGCAACAGGTGTTGAAGGAATGGGCTTTGCAATACCAATAAATTCTGCAAAACCAATATATGAAGATTTAATACAATATAATAAAGTAAGAAGACCTTATATTGGAATATCTGGAAGAGATTTAGATGAAACAACAGCCCAAAGAAATGACCTGCCAGTTGGAATATATGTAGTAACAGTAGACGAATTTTCGGCTGCAGAAAAGGCTGGAGTTCAAACAGGTGATGTTATAATAAAAGCAGACGGACAAGAAATAACAACAATGGAAGAGCTAAATTCAATTAAAAATACACATGCAATTGGAGATACAATGACAATAACTGTATACAGAAATGGCAAAGAAAAAGATATTACTTTAACATTGCAAGAACAATAAACATTTGCTAAAAGATAGGAAACAAATATAATTTACAAGTAGTTCACAAAAAGGACAAATTTGATTGGTAATATATATTGTAGTTAGTAATCAAGTTACTCCATTACTAACTACAATACAAAAACATCCCCTTTTATTTTCAATCGATTATCATTTAAAAAGTGATAATCGATTTTTAAATTTGTAGAAATTTTTTTAAAAATTAAATGCTAGGCACTATAGCAAAAACAATAAACAAGCACGTTTCATAACAATAGCGACAGTATTGACATTGCAAAATTAATAAAATATAATAAGCGTGTTAAGAAAAGATTATTTAAGGAGAAAACAATGAAAAGCGAAAATGGAATGGGAATGATAAAGCTATTTTTTACAATAGTAATAATAGTAATGGCAGTTGCAGGAATAATGTACTATTTACAAACAAAATACACCGATGTAAAAATTGAAACAATAAGTACAGATATGTTGCAAATTCAATGGAAGGTAAAGGCTTATATAGATAACCAAACAGCAAATGGAGAAGAAATTAGCTATTTGGGAACCAAAGTATCGGAAATGCAAGATGATGCTTTAATTACAGAATTTTTGTCTAAAAATATTCTTACAGACAAAGAAAAAGACAAGTTCTATGTTCTTAGCAATGACGATTTGGCAGGCACTGGCATAGAAATTATGAACTATGAAGGAAGTTATTTTTTAGTAAATTATGATACATACGAAATTGTAGTAACAGTTGGATGCAAGTATTCTGAGGAAGAAGTTTTATATAGACTATCTGAAATAGAAGAAAAAGAAAAGGAGCAAGCAGAAGAATAAATGAAAGAAAAAGAAGAACAAAGACTTTTAAAACTAAAAGAGATAGAAGAGCAATTATATTCCACAGGTGCAAATTATATATGTGGCATAGATGAGGCCGGACGTGGACCACTTGCGGGACCTGTTGTGGTAGCCGCAGCAATCATGCCCAAAGACTCCATGATAGAGGGAGTAAACGATTCTAAAAAAGTATCTGAAAAAAGAAGAGAAGAATTGTACGAGATTATTACAAAAGAGGCAATCAGCTATGGCGTAGGAATAATAGACCAAAAAGAAATAGATAGAATTAACATATTAAATGCCACAAAAGAAGGGCTTACAATGGCAGTAAAGGAACTATCGGTTAGACCTGATTTAATAATAGTAGACGCACTAAATAACATAGACACAACTGGAATTCCATATAAATCTATTATAAAAGGTGATGCCAAATGCTATTCAATAGCGGCAGCTTCCATAATAGCAAAAGTCACAAGGGACAGAATAATGAGACAATGGGATGAGGTATATCCACAATACGATTTTAAAAAACACAAAGGGTATGGTACGGCAAGGCATATTCAAGCAATAAAGGAATATGGACTATGTCCTT
Organism: uncultured Clostridium sp.; assembly: GCA_964644295.1. Taxonomy (GTDB): domain Bacteria; phylum Bacillota; class Clostridia; order TANB77; family CAG-508; genus CAG-245. The sequence continues at coordinate 4,042 of CAZXVQ010000015.1, read as the reverse complement.
TACATAGATTATCATTTGTAAAAAAAATAATTGATAAAAAATAAATTTTTCATCAATTAAAATGGGAGAATTGTATGAATATATTAGATATTATAGGTAAGAAAAGAGACAAACAAGAGCTTAGTAAAGAAGAAATCGAGTATTTTGTAAAAGAATATACAAAAGGGACCATTACAGACTACCAAGCAGCAGCATTAGTAATGGCAATTTTTATTAATGGAATGACAATAGAAGAAACAACAAACTTAACTATTTCAATGGCATACTCTGGAGATGTACTGGATTTATCATCTGTTGGAAATGTGGTAGATAAGCATAGTACTGGCGGAATAGGAGACAAAGTAACATTAATACTTATGCCAATTGTTGCATCTCTTGGAGTAAAAGTTGCTAAAATGTCTGGAAGAGGACTTGGTTACACAGGAGGAACAAAAGATAAACTAGAAGCAATACCTGGTTACAAAACCGAAATCGGCATAGATGAATTTATAGAAAATGTAAAAAAAATAGGAATTAGCTTAATTGGCCAAACACTAAACTTAGCACCTGCAGATAAAAAACTATATGCTTTAAGAGATACAATAAATTGTACAGCAAATATTCCGCTTATAAGCTCAAGCATAATGAGCAAAAAAATTGCGGCTGGTGCAAATAAAATTGTGCTTGATGTAACGTGTGGAAGCGGAGCTTTTATGAAGAGCTTGCAAGACGCAGAAGAACTTTCTAAAACAATGATAAACATTGGAAAATTAGCAAACAAGGAAACTGTATGTATAATTACCAATATGGATCAACCATTAGGCACAATGGTTGGAAATACACTAGAAGTAATAGAAACAATAGAAGCATTAAAAGGGAACATGAAGGAAGATGTAAAAAATGTTGTCTTTGAGCTAGGAGCCTACATTTTAAAGCTAGACGGAAAAGGGGATAACATAGAAGAAAATAAGAGTCTTATGCAAGAAGCTCTTACAAGTGGTAAATCATATAAGAAGTTTTTAGAGTTAATTGAAAATCAAGGCGGAGATGTGTCTTACATAGAAGACACAAACAAATTCGAGAAGGCAAAATACAGAATTCCTGTTGTATATAATGAAACAGAAAATGGATATGTAGAAAGCTTAAACGCAGAAGAAGTTGGCAAAATTGCTTCATATTTAGGAGCAGGAAGAATAAAAAAAGAAGACAGCATAGACTATGCTGTTGGAGTAGAACTTGTAAAAAAAGTTGGCGATAGTGTACTTAATGGAGATACTTTAGCTTACATTCATGCAAATGATGAGCAAAAGGCAGAGGAAGCCACAAAAAGACTACAACAAACATATAAAGTAGGCAAAGAAAAGTCAAAGAAATTGCAAGATATACTGGAAATTTTAACATAGGCAGGACTTTCAAATTTACGAAGATTGCTCAATTGTAGATAACTTATAAGAAATAATAGTTGACAAAATCAATAACACAATAGCAAACAGCCCAGAGACGTTAAATGTAAGCCCTGGGTATAATACTAAAATAGAACCCAGGGTAAATCCTATAATTGCATAAAATGTTGCCTCATGATATTTTTTTAACAAAAGTTGTATTATTTTTAGCCATAAAATACATCCAAAGAAAACCCCAATACACATAGGGAGCAAAACCTCAAAATTAAGAGTAGCAATGGCAGATAAATACAAAGGGTAAATCCCTAAACACATTAAAATTATAGTATTACTAACTCCAGGTACAACAATTCCAATAGACATAGCAAATCCTGCAAATATCAAATAAGCAAGGCTTGGCATAACAGAGTTAGACACAAGAGAATTATTTAAGTTATTTTCTAAAAATATTAGATCAATTCCAATGATAAAAGAAACAATCATTGGAATTATTTTTTTTACATTAATACATTTAGATACTTTTGCTATACCTTGCGTGGCTTGTTTAAACAAAGATGGTACAGTCCCTAGAATAAGACCAATAAATACAAAACATGCTTGCATTTTGTATTTATCAAAAAGAAATTTTATAATATTTCCAAACAAAACAATTCCAACTATAGCACCTAATGCTATTGGAAGTAAAAAAAGAACATTTTTCTTAAAATCTTTAAATAAGCAAACAATGCTATTTACAAGCTTTTCGTAGATACCAAATATAACGCAGAATACCCCACTACTAACGCCAGGAAGAATTGCGCCCATTCCTATTAAAATTCCAATAAAAAAATTAGAAAAATGTTTCATGACAAACTCCATTCTACAGCTAATATATTCCCCAAATTAAGCATAAATGCTAAAAAATAAAATAGAGCAAGCTTAAATTTTATAGGTCATGCACTTTAATAAAACTATCACATATATTATGGTATAGTAAAAAATGGAGGTGCTCGTATGCTAAGCATTTCAGTTATGGGCTTTTTAACATTTCTACAAACGGCGGTATTTGTAGTGGGATATATTTCAAACAGCAATCTATTTCCAGAGCCTTTATCGCAAGAAGAAGAACAAATATATTTAAAAAAATTGTCAGAAGGGGATGAAGAGGCAAAGAATATATTGATAGAAAGAAACTTAAGACTTGTTGCTCATGTTTGCAAAAAATATACAAATACAAACACAGACCAGGAAGATTTAATATCTATAGGAACAATAGGATTAATAAAGGGAATAAATAGTTTTGACATAAGTAAAGGAGCAAGACTTTCAACATATGTATCCAGATGTATTGATAATGAAGTACTAATGTATTTAAGGTCTACAAAAAAATTGCGGAGCAGAAGTATATTTGGATGACGCCATAGGAAAAGACAAAGATGATAACATAGTAACATTACAAGAAGTGTTGGAGAGTAATGACAGAAACATAGAAGATGAAGTTGATTTAAAATTTAAGGTAAAGCAATTATATGAAAAGATAAAAGAAGTTTTAAAAGATAGAGAAAAAATAATTATAGAACTTAGATTTGGCTTAAATGGAGATAAGCCAAAAACGCAAAAACAGATTGCTAAAATGTTAGGAATTTCTAGGAGTTATGTGTCTAGGATAGAAACAAAAGCAATAGGAAAACTTGCAAAAGAATTTAAAGAATAAAAATGAGGTAGTCAAATAAAAACAAATGTAGTAAAATTTGTTGAAAAAAATCTGTTTATGAAGTATAATTAGACATGTCAAATAATAAAGGCATGTCTAATTATATTTATAATAAGGGGATATTATGATTAATTTACTTTTGTGCGGAAATAATAAGGTCTTTGACGGAGCTTTAACAGAACTTTTGTCAATTACTAACAGAACAAAAGAAGCGGTAAACTGTTACATTTTTACGATGGATGTTTCAAGAATAAAGCCGGAATACACATGCATAAGCGATAAACAGATAGAATTTTTAAACAAAGTTATAAAATCTAAAAATACAGAAAACGAGGTAACTAAAGTAGATGTAACAGACCTATATGAAAAAGAGTTTGGAAATTGCAAGAACGAAACGGCATATTGCACTCCATATACTCTTCTTAGGTTGCTGGCAGACCTGGTACCAAACATGCCGGACAAGCTGTTGTATTTAGATATAGATATGATGGCAGCAGGAGACATATCCGAATTATATAATATAGATGTTTCTGATTATGAATATGCAACAGTAAAGGAAAAGTATGGCCATTTATTTATAAGACCTGACTATATAAATGCAGGAATGCTATTGCTAAATATGAATAAGATAAAAGAAACAAATCTTTTAAAAAAGGCAAGGAACCTTATAAAAACAAGGAAAATGTTGTTTGCAGACCAAGATGCTATTTTTTGGTCTACAACCAAAAAGCTAATTCTTCCAAGAAAGTATAATGAACAGTCAAGCTTTAAAAGAAAAGATACTGTAATTTGTCATTTTTGCAAAAGGCTAATGTTTTTGCCATATCCACATACAGAAAATTTTAAGCAATGGAACGTTAAAGAAGTGCATAGTGTTCTTAAATGTTATCGTTTTGATGATGATTTAAATGAATACATTACACTGAAAAGTGAATATGAAAATTGGAGCAAAACATTTTCAAAAATA